>DATGJU010000252.1:0-6584 GCA_035295045.1 Chthonomonadaceae bacterium | reverse complement strand
GACCGAGATCAGCCGCCAGCCGTTGATCGTCGCGGAGCCGACGTAGCAGTGGCCCGCCGGTATGGTCCAGCCCGTCTTAATTCCGTCCGCGCCGGGGTAGTGGCCAAGGAAATGCGAGTGGTTCCGCATCGTGATGTCTTGCTTATTGATCGATCGATCGATCCTGGTCTTCTCGGTTCGGACGACCTCTTCGATGCGGGGAACCTGCATGGCTGCGCGGCCGATTGTCGCTAGATCGCGCGCCGTGGTGTAGTGGTTCGGGTCGTGCAGCCCATGCGGGTTCATGAAGTGCGTGTGGAGGGCGCCGAGCTGCGCCGCGCGCGCGTTCATTCGATCGACGAATGCGGACTCGGAGCCGGCGGCGCACTCCGCCGCCGCGACACAGCCATCGTTCGCGGAGCGCATGAGGATTGCGCGCAGTAGGTCGTGCGCCTTGACCTTCTCTCCAAGCTTCAGGTGCAGCGAGCTGTCACGGACCTTGCAGGCTCGCTCGCTGGCCGTTACGATCGCATCGTCCGGGACCGCCTCACAGAAGAGGAGCGCCGTCATGATCTTCGTCGTGCTGGCCATCGGCCGCTCGACGTCGGCGTTCATCTCATACAGTACCTGCCCACTTGAGGCATCGATCAGGATGGCGCTTGCGGACTGCAGCACGGGAGGCCGGAGCGGGCCGGGAGCGGTCTTACCGATGGTGGCGATCACCTGCTCCGCGCCGCCGGAGTCGTTCTCCATGTCCTGCGGCTCGGCCATCAGAGAGGCGGGATATATGGCAATAATGGCGCTCAGCGCTACCGCCAGCGTGACATTGCGCGATTCTAACCTGCGTGGGCGATTCTGCGAGCTTCTTGGCCGATGCGGGGGGAGGAGCAGGGGTGCGATTACGATGACCTCCTTGCAGAGTGGCCGCTAACTGTCGACTGTGCGGCGAACCCGTCTATTTTAGCAGTTTTCCAGGTTCGTTGCAACGGCAATAAAGCTATCATACGGATTTTCCGCCCTCTAAATATCTGGAGGATTGCAGAGAGTCATTCTCCATCGAAGTGAGGTATACTACCGAAAATGACTCTGCCGATCAATCGGCTCGGACTTGCCACATCGGCACTTGAAAGGATAACGAACATTTGGCACAGGTTATTGTCAAACCGGGCGAGGGTATCGATGCGGCCCTTCGACGATTCAAGAAGCAGACGATGGAGAGCGGCATCCTGAAAGAGGCGCGGGCGCACGAGCACTACGAGAAGCCGAGTGACAAGCGGCGGCGCGAGGCTGCAGCACGATTGCGCAAGATCGCGAAGGCGAAGCGGCAGGCGGAAGGGCGCGAGATGCGCTGACGCCGCATTAGCGGCATCTATCGCACAACGAGATTTAAGGCGGGCTGGACCAGATCGACCTGGTCCAGCCCGCCTCGATTGTTCCTGCCGTAGGGAATTCGGAAATCGTCTCGCAGCGGGCGGTCACAGTCGCCACAATTTGATCGCGGTCCGTCGTTGTTCACGCCGACCGCTTTGTTGACCGGTACTCAAATGCCTGGCTGGCGGGCTACGGCGACTATGGCTGCGCGACTTAGGCTCGAACTACCGGAGTGAGCGCGCCGTAACTCGCTCCCATTCCATCCCGAGCTTTCGGAGCAGGCGGCGCGTGGTCGTCGCCGCCAGACTCTTGGCTTGAGGGCACGTCGCGGGGCGCGGGCGAATTCGGCTGCGCCCCGCCGTCCGGCGACCGATCGGGTGATGCCGCGGGCCGTATCACCTGCGATGGAGAGGCGGCGTCGGTTACCGTGGAGGCTCCCGCCGGCGCCCCGTCGGAGTGGCTGCGGTGGCGTTGGGCCTCAGGGGCGTCGGTGTCGCGCGTCCGATGCCGCCGGTGGCGCGGCGCAGCAGCGTCGGACTCAGGCGTGTTTATCGGCACCTCGGCGAGCTGCTTGTCCTTGAAGAACATCTTGCGGACGACATCGGCGCCCTTCCGCTTGTCCACGTATACGAACGTCTTGCCTTCGATGACCGGCAGCGTATCGATACAGATCGCGTCTTTCGGAGCCTTTCGCGCAACATTCGCGAGCGTCAGTATCTGGTCGGTAGTTAGATTGGTGTGCAGGTTGTTCGTGACAGCGGTCGCGACGCCGGGCAGTGCCATGAAGTTGCGTGGGTCCGTGACTTTCCCTCGAAGCGCTTCCAGGAACTCGTGCTGCCGCTGCGCGCGCGCGAGATCGTTGTCTGTGTGGCGGAAGCGGACATAACCCATCGCCTTGTAGCCGTTCAGATGCTGGAAACCCGGCTTGAGATGGATGTGCAGGTGTCCCCAGTTGTCGTCGTAGTCCAGGCCCTTGCCGTTCGCCTGCGGGTGAACTGTCACGTCTACCCCGCCGACCGCATCGACGATCTGCTGAAAGCCTTCGAAGTTAAGGTCGATGAAATAGTCCGGCGTGATGCCGAACACGCTCTGAATGGTCGCGCAGGTCAACTCCGGCCCGCCATACGCATGTGCCGCGTTGATTTTGTGTATGCCCTTGCCCGGGACGCGGACCCGCGTGTCACGCGGTATCGAGAGGACGTTCAAAGACGAGACCGTATCGCCGTCTAGCTCGAACTTAGCCAGCATGATGGCGTCGCTGCGACCGGGAGCGTTCATCACGTCTTGCGGAACGGCAACATGCCCCGGCTTTCGAATGCCGATTGTATCGTGATCGCTGCCGAGGACGAGGACAGTGACGGTCTTCGGATGCTGAGGGAAGAAGGTGCCTACGCTATACACCGCGGTCGGATCCCCACCGCCCTGAATGACCTGTATCGGATGGCCGAGGATTGTCGCTACGACGGAACGGATCATGGGATTGCGGAGGAAGATTCCGACGACGGAGAAGATGAAGATACAAAGGAGTGCTGCGGCCACGAATATGGTGCGTTTGGCGTACAGCTTCGCGCGATCCCATTTGCCGGGCGCCCGCGACGGGGGCGACTCGGCTATCGCAGTCGCCGCGGGCGACGCAAGCTTGCCCAGTCCCTGCTTGATCTCGTCGCCCGACTCCGATCCGTTGGCTTTTGACATAGGGTTGTATGCTGCTCCTGCCGTCGCGGACCGCGTGATCCGCGAAGCCGCCATTCAATCTGCCGTTATGCCGCCACGGAATCTATCATAGCATGCGCGCGGGCAAGTGTCAAGGAAAGCGGCGCCGCTGTAGCGGGAGTCGGGATGAAACTGCCCTGATGCCGTTTAGCCAGCCTCCGCGCTCTCGTCGCACGAATTGACACTTCGCGCGCGCCCGCATATAATATTGGCAGATGAACCTGATTCTTATCGTTATCGACACGCTTCGCGCCGACCGGCTCGGCTGTTACGGCTACTCGAAACCGACCAGTCCGGCGATCGACGCCCTGGCCCGATCCGGAGCGCTGTTCGAGCGCGCTTTCGCGCCGGGCATCCCCACCACACCGGCGCACACCACGATATTCACGGGACTGCATCCCATCACCCATAATATCGTCTGCCATGGCGGCGCCGCGGATCTGGACCGCAAGATTACAGTCCTGCCGGAGCTGCTCCAGCGGGCGGGATACACCACCGCGGCAGTCGATAACCTGTTCAACATCAAGCCATGGCTGGCGCGCGGCTACGAGTTCTACATCAACCCGGGCAGCAGGCGGCGGCTGGGCCTCCTCGTGAGCTGCGAGGAGGTGAACGCACGCGCGATTCCGTGGATACGTGCGCAGGCGAGCGAGAAGTTCTTTCTGTTTCTTCACTACTGGGAGCCGCACACTCCGTATCTGCCGCCGGAGCGGTACCGCCAGTTCTATCCGGCGGACCGCGACCCGTTCGCGCCGGAGCACACCTCCTTCGAGCCGATCAAGCGGCAGCCGTTCTGGGACATGTTTCGCGATACCTGGTTCAACAAGCTCGGGCCTGTCACGGACGCCGAGTACATCGCCTCGCTCTACGACGCCGAAATTCGCCACGCGGACGACGGAATCGCGGCGATCCTAGAGACACTCGAGGAGTGCGGGCTTGCGGAAGACACGCTCGTGATGCTGACCGGCGACCACGGCGAGAGCATGTACCAGCACGATATCTTCTTCGACCACCACGGCCTCTACGAGGACATCATCCACGTTCCGTTGATCGTGCGTCGTCCTGGCAGTATCCGTGCCGGCCGTCGGGTCGAAAGGATGGTGACGCACCTGGACGTGGCGCCGACTCTGCTCGACGCGGCCGGGTGCGCTGTGCCGGAATCGATGGAGGGCCACAGCCTGCTGCCCCTCGCGACCGGAGCGACTACGGATGGCGGCTATGAGCAGGTCGTCTGCTGCGAGTCGACGTGGCAGTCCAAATGGGCGCTGCGCACGTCCGACCGTAAGCTGATTCTTGCGCGCGCGCCGGACCGGCACGGCATGCCGGACCGCGAGCTATACGACCTCATCGCCGATCCTGCCGAGACGCGCAACCTGACCGCCGAGCGCCCCGAAGAGACCGCTGCATTGACCGAGCGGCTGGAGGCGTGGATCTCCGCGGGCATGGTGCGCGCCGGTCGAGCCGCCGATCCACTCATGGAGCAGGGGATCACGCTTGGCAAGCGCTGGGATCGGCCGCCCGCCGCGTGAGGTGGCGCTACCCGCTCTCCAGCGTGAGCCGGTAGGTATGCCACTCGCGCATGTGCTGCGCCCCGATCTTCCGATAGAACTGCTGCGCCAGCTCGTTCCAGTCCAGGACGACCCACTCGATCCGGCCGCAGCCCGACTCCGCCGCGAATTCGCGCAGCCTCGCGAACAGTGCGGAGCCGGCTCCCGCGCGCCGCCGGTCCGGGAGAATAAACAGGTCTTCCAGGTACAGAGTCGGCCTGGCCAGGAATGACGAGTAGGAGAAGAACGTGATGGCGTAGCCGAGCGCGGCGCTCGGCCCGCCGTCATCGCCGGTGGCCTCGGCAATCCATGCCTGGAAGCGAGGCTCACCAGATTCGGGCCAGCCGTCCTCCTGCAGGCGGCGCTCGGCGGCCGGCGTCGGCCGCTCCAGCCGCTCGTAATCCGCCAGCGCCCTCACAAGCCCAACAAATGCCTCAAAGTCCTCCCGCTCGGCACGGCGAACCTGTACGCTCAATGGTGATCTCCTTTGTTTGACGGATCCGCATGGCAGGGCACACGGTTGCGGGCAATCGCAGTGGAGGCGGCGGATCCGGCGGCGCGTGCAGATCGGAATCAACGGATCGCTGACCAGCCCGTTCTCGCCCCGCGCCTCCGGGCAGCGCAGCGCGCGGCGCTCACCGAACGCCGGTCAGGCGATCCAGGGCGCGGAGCGCCGGCACCCGCTCGATGACCTCGGTGAGCGATACCCGCTCGGCCGTCGCGTGCAGGGCGACGAGTACTGCAAGACAGACCGCCTGCTGCCACGGAGCCAGGTACTCAGCAATGGCAAGCCCGACCGCCGCCCCGAGGAGGTTGCTGCCGGCGTCGCCGAGCATCACCTTGGCAAACGCGTCGCGGGGCCAGACCGTGAGGGCGGGCAGGAGGACAAAGGCCAGCTCCGGAACGCGCCCGGGCTGATTATGGACGGCGACCGCACAGAGTGGAATCGCGCAGAGGCTGAAGGCTGCGCAGGCCCTGCCGGGCCGCAGGTCCAGCAGGTTCATCGCGTTTGCAGAGAGAGCGATCACCGTCGCGGCGAGCCCGATCTCCAACGGGCGGCCCGGCCGGATCAAACATGCCGCAAGGGCAGCGACCGCGAGGCCGCCGGCCGCCTTTAGCAGTCCGGTGGTTACTCGTCTCCCGTGGATCAGCGCCATCAGGTGGCCGCGCAGGCCCTTGACCTGGCGATCTCCGGCAACGTCGTCCAGCAGGCCGAGCGCCGAAAACGCGGTTACAGTGACCAGCCAGATCACATCTCGCCGCCAGCCCATGCCGAACCGCGCGTCGATGCCGAGCAGGATTGTGGCTTCGAACAGGATCGCGAGGCCAAAGGACTGTGGAATCGTGTCGCCGCGGAAATTGCGCGCCACGCATGCGCTCCTCCGCAAAAGCGATTCGAAGATCGGCGGCGTCGCCGCGATCAGCACTGCCGCAACGGCGATCTCAGCCAGCGCAAGGTCCGGTGGTTTCAACACAGGCATGTTTACCGTCAGTCGACCGTTCGCCGGCGGACAGCACGGCGGCGCCACACGACTCCGCGTAACTGTAGCGATCTAGGATTGTCGTTACGATATGGACGCAAGCTACCTCGGGTTGCCGCCTCCACCGGCGACACACCGATTCGGACCTGAACGCTACGATCTTGCAATGTCGCCGAAACATAGACGGAGGCTACTTCAGGATACCGCGAGTGCCAGCGCTCGATGCCGTACGGTTCCGTGACTCCCACCAAAGGCGAACGAGAATCGCCAGGGCCGCCCGGAACTGCGCGCCACGGTGCACGAATCCGCTCAGGTTGCGTCCCGTCACCCGATGGCCCATTTCGGTCGGCACCTCTTCGACCCTGCAGCCGGCCCAGAGCGCCCGCACGGTGAGCGCGATCTCTACCGCCCAGCCCTCCGCGAGACCGCCGGCAGCGTCGAACACCGACCTCCGCAGCGCGCGCTGGCCGGAGAGCGGCGCTGCGAACCGGCG
>DATGJU010000251.1:0-3464 GCA_035295045.1 Chthonomonadaceae bacterium | reverse complement strand
GCATCAGCCCGGCAAGAAGGAGGCTGCGGTTCCTACTCATGCTTTCTCCTCAACGGAATAGAGCTGCCGGAGGTACTCGATCTGCGCGGCGTGCTGCACGTCGTGCTGGACGAGCTCCGTGGCAAGCCGCGCTACGGTGATCTGGCCGCCCTCCCAGTCGCGCGGGCTGTCGAATTCCGTGTCGGGCAGCGCTTCCAGGGCCGACAGCCATGTCTCGCCGATACTTCGCAGCCAGGCCAGGACCGCGGGCCAGTCGTCCGAGTTGAAATGCGGCAGGTCGTCGTGGGCAGCCGGCGGGTGGGTCCCATCCAGCAGCGGGAGAGTGATCTGCTTCCAGGCCGCGACGTGGCAGACGATGCCCGCGATCGAGCCGTCCTGCCCGATGCCCCAGGGCTGCGCCGGCCAGTCGCTGCGCCGCCCGCGCCGCGCCTCCTCTGCGCTAACCGCTTCGGCCTCGCGCAGGAGATACTCCAGGCTGCGGGCGGCGCGGCGCTTCAGGTAGGCGGGCAGGCTCTCGGTCACGGCTTCGTCTTGGGCGGCGCGCTTCCTGCATCGCCGGCAGGCGGCGGCTGCTTGCGCGCGCCGCCCGTTCCGCCCGCTGCTTCGGCAGCCGCGCCGGGCTGTTTGGACTTCTCGTCCGGCTTGGCGCCGCCCTTATTCTCGTCCTTCGGAGGGTTCAGGTGGCCGTGGAACGGGCCGTCGCTCTGGACGGACTCCGCGCCCTCCTTCGTGCCCACGTAAACGTCGCGATCGAAGTGCATATCCTGGTCTTCGGTATCCTTCAGGTCTACCGGGGCGAACAGGTGCATCTTGTCCGCTCCACGGTCGTACTCCGCATGGTCCGCGGTAACCGTCCGCTCGATCGTCTTTCCGTCGTCGTCGACGATCTTCTGCTTGAAAATGACGTGACCCGTAAGCAGCGCGACGTCCTTCAGCTTGAAGTAGTCGAGGCGGTCGCAGTACGCCGTCGCGCCTTTGCTCTTCTCCCGGTCTACGTCCGCATTCGCGCCGTCCGGCGACGTACTCGATTTCGGCTTCACGACGATCACGACGTGCCCGAGGATTACCGCGGTCTTAACGTCGGGCTTATCGTTGTAGTGCGCCTTCTCGCCCGTGACATGGTATTTGGGATCGTCCATGACGAGGCTGCCCTCCCCATCCAGCACAAGCGTCTTTTTGTTGTAGTGTCCCGTTAGACCGGTTACGGTCATGTCGTCCTGCTTGTACGTGAAGTTCTTGAAGCTCTGGACATTGCCGATATAGGTATAGTCGTCACCGTCAAACGCAGCGCGCTTGTGCTCGCCAGGCGATGGCGCCAGCGCATCGCCGGGCTGTCCGGGAGAGGAAGCGCTGCTTGGCGGTCCCGCCGGAGCCGGCTGGATCGGGCGAATATCGGACGCCCTGGGAATAAACGGACGCTTCGACGCCTGACCCCGCGCGTCCGACGTCCAGACGAGACTCATCGCCGCCGCAATCGATGTAACGGCGGCAATCGACAGACCTGCAAGGATGCCTGGACGATTCATTACGGTGCTCCTCGGCGATTTAGCGCCCCGTTCGATACGTCGATCTCCGCATGGATATGCCTGGCGGACAGAACGTTGCGCTTCACGTCGACCACTACTCCCTGTGCGATAAACGGCGTCTCCTTGAAGTGGCCCGTCGCGGCGTCGGGACAGCGCAGAACTTCGTCGTTCAATGACCAGTATACACGCTCCGCCTGGACCGTGCCATCTTTATAAACGCCGCGTACGCCGGTAAGGCACTCTACCGTGCGGTCCTTCGGGTTGAAGCGCATCGAGTTGGCGGTGACCTGAATGCCGAGGTGAGTCATCCTGGCGCCCTGATCGCAGACGATCCGCTGCTCCGGCCTTCCCGTGCGCCTGCTTACCAGATTGTAGATGGTCATGGAGGGGGCAGAGAGCTCGTCCTTCGAGCGGGTACGAAACTCCACGTCGCCGGAGAGCTTGAACTGCCACTGCACGGTGTAGAGCATCTGCAAATCCGGCGGGACGCCCTCGATGGCGCCGGCATTGTAAACGCCCTGCGTTGCGTGAAAGGTGGCTGCGATCGGCTCGGTCCCCGCGGCGGACGGGTCCATCACCTGGGCCGTTGCCGCGCCGCCGGCCGGCGCCGGCCGGCGCGGCGGCTCGTATAGCGTCCCGTCTTTCAGGTCGGTGATGGTCGCGCTCTGCACAGACGTGAGGCTCGTGTTAGGGAGCCGGGCAATGTCGATGACGCCGGCATGAATGGACCATGAGCGGGCACCGCCGACGTACCCCGCGAGGGGCGTGTCGCGCAGGCGCAGGGTCGCGCCCCCGCCCGCGCTCGCGTTTCGCAAATTGTTCCAGGAGGCGGCCGTCGGCTCGGCCCAGCGGTACAGCAGGATCATCGTTGCGACGAATCCGATGGTGGCGATCCAGGCGAGAGTCCGTCCGGCAGCGCGGCGAGTCTGAGGCGGTAGATGGATCATGAATCGATTGCGGCGAACGGTCTTGAAACGGGAGCCGAGAACGAACAGTAAGGGGAGAAGCAGTCGAGCCGCTTCTCCCCTGTTATGCTTATCCTCTACCTGGTGCGGCGGAGGAATTGTTCCCGACGCTTACGACGGGCAGCCGCTGATCGGCGGCGGCGGCGGCGGGTTGTTGCCGCCACTCGACAGTATTACGGTCCCGACGTTGTTCGCGCCGACGGCGAGACCGGGCAGAGGCAGCGTACAGTTGACGGTGTCGTAGTTCTTGCCGTTGAAGTTGGCGAAATTATAAAATGCGACCGGATCGGGGCTCGCGACCGAGAAGGAGGTATAGCCGCGGGCGACGTTTATGAAGGTGAACGAGCCGTCAGCGGCGGTCTGGACGGAGCGATCGGCAAGGCCGGCGCCGTGGATCGTGACAGTGGCGCCAGGCACGCCGATGGCGGTATTCGCCGATCCGACGACCTTCCCGGTTATGAAGGGCAGCCCAGGGTTCTGGCCGGGAGGCAGGCCGCCATTATTGCTGCCGTTGCTGCCGTTGTTGCCATTATTATTGTTGTTGCTGTTCCCGCCGCCCCCGCCGCATCCGACGATCAGGGCAATCGCCAAGACCGCAATGAGCGCCGATAGCGAGGCGCGGACGTGGGGAGATTGCCACAAAACCGTTTTCCTCATGTACCTTCCTGCCTTCCGATATTTGGTCAGATATAATGCTGGAATACAAATCGCATTGGCGCTGGTCGGGGGAACCGGAACGCAATGTGAGGGGATGTAGCGCTATTATACACAGATGCCGCAAATCGCGCAATAGTTTTTCGGCCAATTGTCTGGATTGATGCCAATTATTTGCGGCCCCGGCGTGACAATGGCGCGTCCCGTCCGGGCCACGCCATTCCCCAATTCCCTACTGCCGGTCCTGTGCGCTCACGCTGGCATCGAGCGAGGCATCCTGCAAACTCTGCTTGATCGACTCGGCTCGCGTCCGCTCGCG
>DATGJU010000250.1:0-2222 GCA_035295045.1 Chthonomonadaceae bacterium | reverse complement strand
GAGGTCGGAATGTGCCGGCACCGGCAGGCTTGCCGCCACGTAAAGGTCACCGGTATAGTCCCGTGTCAACACGCTAGCGATTCCGCCGAGATTCGAGAGCGTAGTCGACAGCTCGCCTGCTGCCGACCCCGACAGAAGCATTATCGCGTCGAGTATTGACGATTTGCCGACTCCGTTCGCGCCTATCATCACCATCAGCGGCCTGACTTCCAAGTCTATATGTTCCAGCCGCCTGAAGCCGCCAATACTGATGTTGCTGAGTTTGTTCACGGTTCCTCCAATAATGCCGACCACGCCATCGTCTCAGCTACGCACCGCGGTGCCGCCGACGGTCATCTCGTTGATCAGGATCATCGGCATGCCGACGCCCACGGGCACCTGCTGGCCGTCTTTGCCGCACGTGCCCATGCCGGGGTCCAGCGCCCAGTTGCTTCCGACCATCGTCACCTTCGCCAGATCGGCGGGGCCGTTGCCGATCAGCGTCGCGTTCTTGACCGGCCGGCCGACCTTGCCGCCCTCGATGAGATAGGCCTCGGTCACGTTGAAGACGTAGTTGCCGTTCGAGATGTCCACCTGGCCGCCACTGAGGCTCTTCGCGTATAACCCGTTCGCGACGGAGGCGATGATCTCGTCCGGCGTGTGCTCGCCCGGCGCCAGGTAGGTGTTGGTCATCCGCGGAATCGGGATGCACTGGTAGTCCTGCCGCCGGCCGCTGCCGGTCGATCGATGGCCCATGAGCGCGCCGTTCAGCCTGTCCGACATGTAGCCGCGCAGGACGCCGTTCTCGATCAGCACCTTACGCTCGCCGATCGCGCCCTCGTCGTCGATATTGATCGTGCCGCGACGGTTGGGCACCGTGGCGTCGTCTACCACGGTACACAGCTCGCTCGCGACCCTCTCGCCTATCCGATCGGAGTAGATCGACGTCTTCTTGCGGTTGAAGTCGGCTTCGAGGCCGTGCCCGACCGCCTCGTGCAGCCATACTCCCCCCCATGCATTGTCAATCACCACGGGCATGGCGCCGGCTGGCGCATCGGCGGCGCCCAGCTGGACGCATGCCTGACGCGCGGCCTCAGCCGCCGCGCACTCCGGCGGGTTGGCGTCGAACCACTCCAGGCCGATGCGTCCGCCGCCGCCGTGCACGCCGGTATGCGCCTCGCCGTTCTCGACGGCCAGCACGACCACATTGAACCGGAGCATCGTCTGAAGATCGGAGATGAACAGGCCGTCGGAGTTCGCGACGACGACCTCCTTGAGGTTGTCGATGTACCCCACCTGGACCTGACGGACGCGAGGATCGAAGTCGAACGCAGCCTCGTTCGCGCGGTGAACGTACCGGACTTTCTCGCTGACCGCGGCATCCGCAGGCGCTCTGCGCACAGGGTAGAAGTCCGGGCCCGCGCGGCGCGACACGGCAACGGGTCCCGCGGTCCGGCCGCCCTCCGCGATGTATGCCGCGACCCGCGCCGCCTCGAGGAGTGTCTCCTCCGACAGGTCGTCGCTATATGCGTATCCCTGCTTTTCGCCGTGGATCACGCGGACGCCCACACCCATAGAAAGCCGGGTCTCGGCCGCTTGGATCTTGTTCTCCTCCAGCGGAATACGGCAGCTCTCGGACCGCTCCCCGTACATCTCCGCGAAGTCGCCCCCGCGCGCGAGCGCTTCGCCGATCACTCGGTCCGCAAGAGACTCATCCAGTTGGCGCGTCAATTCGCTGTGGGCCTTAACAGGCATGGCCATCGCTCCCCTTTGTCCACCGCAGTGGTGGTCATGCGGCCGGCCGGCGCGCGGCGGCAGCGCTCAACAAAGTATACCACGCCGCCCTCGGCGCCCCGCGGCGCGCGAGATTACAGGAACTCCGACCGTCGCGCCTCCGTCCACCGTCTATGAGAGCTTCCGTTAGCCGATAGAGGCCATAGAAGCACGCCAATGCCGGTATCTGCCCGTTCTCAACCGGAACATGCGAATGGTCGGCATCGTTTCGCTCGGCGACGTGGCGAGCCGGACGCACGATCAGGTCGTCTCGGGCACGGCGCTGGAAGGCGTTAGCGCCCCGGCACAGATCCATTAGCGCAGATCGGCCGCGCCACAACTGCGAGGGCCGTGGGACGATAGAATGGCAACCGAAACCAGAGACGGCTCGCTCGTATACGAGGATCGCGCGGATGCCGGGCGGTATCTGGCCAGGCAGCTGCTCTACTATAGGCGCGGCCCGCGGGGGG
>DATGJU010000249.1:0-2049 GCA_035295045.1 Chthonomonadaceae bacterium | reverse complement strand
ATCTGTATCTGATGATCCGGCACAAGCGAGAAGCGGAGGAGCAGGACGATCTCTTTGCGGTGCTCGACGATGCGATCGAGCGTCACGCGGACGAGCGTGAGGAGGCCAAGATGACGGGAGCGGAAGTGCTGCTTCGAAAAGGGCGCGAAGAGGGCCGTGAGGAGGGCCGTGAGGAGGGCCGCGAGGGCGCCCGGCAACTGTTGGTCGATCTTGGCCGGAGGCGCCTTGGCGAGCCGGGCGACGACATTGTGCAGCGCATCAACGCGATGCACGATCGCACGGCGTTGGAGCGCCTTTGCCGGCGGGTGCTGGACGTCGAGAATTGGGACGACCTGTTGGCAGGCGCCTGAGCCGCGCCGCACCGGCACGTTGCGCCGCGCGCCGCCGTTAGCGAGGGCGCAGGTGCCGTCGGGGTTGTCCTGGCGGGCGAGGAGCATCCGGGCGTCGTGGGCCAGGCTGGTCGTGCCGCCGGGCAGGCCGGGGCGCGGCAGGCCGTGGTCTACGACGGATGTCGCCTGGTCGCGCGGGTCGAAGCCGAAGGTGAAGCTGCCCCAGGGCTAGGGCGTATTAACAAACACATGACCGAGCAGGGCCCTGGCGCACGAAGCCCCGGCGCCCGTCTGGTAAGATGGTTAGTCATACAAGTCAGCAGCTATTCCGTCTGTAACACGGGCGTTCCGCCACTAAGTAGCTGCTCCGAGTCACTTCGTAGATCACGTGGAGGCATTGGTGTCCCGCAGGGACACGGGGCCATAGGCCGTACAGCGAAGGAATTCATTCCGTCGCCCGAGCGCAACTACGAACAGACTACGGGCGCCTCCTTAGAGAAGAACTTGACGCTCTCGCGCGCGGGGACCGCTTGATCGCTCCTGGCCGCGCTCGGCCTGAAACGCCGGTCTCCCGATTAAGGTATACTAAACGGAAGGTCTGCGCCGGGCCGCGCAATGCGCGCGCGCCGCTTGCGCCGGCTGCGAAGGGTGCAGAAGAGCTCAAATGTGGCGTTATCTGAATATGTTCGTGCTGATCGGCGTTGCGCTCGTGGCGATAAGCATCGCGGGCTTCGCGACGGGCAGCCGCTTCCTGACCGAGCCGGGCCAGGCGCTCAACCCGCAGGGATCGTGGATCTACCTCGGCGCCGGCGTCATCATGCTGATAAACGGATACGTGTCGATCAAGCAGGCCGACGCCCTGCGCCAGCAGCGCGAGAAATCTAAGGGCGCGGTCCCGGACCGCGAAGAGCCCGCGGCCAAGCGCGCCGTTGATGCGTGATTCCGTGATAGGAGTGCTTAATGCGTAAGGCCGACGTGGACGTTCGAGAAGTGGTCTGCTCCGAGACAGGGAAGCCGATGGCGAAAATCCCTCTCTGGATGGCGGACGTCAAGGTGAAGTTTATCAGCGACGAGGCGAAGCAGAAGCACCCGGCCGCGGGCCTGGCCGATCTGGAGCCGCTGCGCCGCAGCAGCGTCGCCGCCGCGGGCGAGCTGGAAGAGATCAAGGAGTCGGTGGTCGCCGGCCTGGACGATGCGGATGGCGACGCCGACGTGGAAGAGCTGGAGGATCTCGACGAGGACCTGCCGGTCGAGGAGCCCGAGGAGTAGGGCGGCAGTTAGTAGCTGGTAGGTGGTAGCTGGTTGTGAGGCGGTCCCCGTTTTGGGGGCCGTCTTTGTTGTCGGGCAGCCTGCGGCGAGGGTGTCGGCCCGGAGTATCATGGCGGCGTATTGGGCCGAGCGCGCTTAGCGCGTCCGAACGGTCCCAGCCGGTTGACCTTCTCGCCTGCATTCTTGGGGGCCCAATGGGCCGAACGCGCATTGCGAGGCGCGGTCGCAGCCCGGCGGGCAATGGGCCGCGGCCGTATCCGCCGTCGTGCGGCTTAACGGCCAGATAGCGCCTTGCGAGGGCATTCACCTATCGGGGCGGCCGAAGGCCGTGGATTGCTAGGGCGGTTGCGCCTACGGCATCGGGCCGCGGCTCTGGCCGGGGAGAAGCGGCGTACCGTCGGAGTTCCCATGGCCGGCGCCGCTGTCCTCAGCTGGCTTGTCCGTGCTGAGG
>DATGJU010000248.1:0-6896 GCA_035295045.1 Chthonomonadaceae bacterium | reverse complement strand
GGCCGCCCGACGGCGGCGAGTCGTGCGGCTCCGGGTCCTGATTGGCCGCCGGCGAGCTGGCCGCTGACGCTTCCAGGCTCGCCGTTCGCGTGGGAGTATGGCGAGCGTCAGTGGTCGAATCGAGTGATCCGTCCCGCCGTGGGATGCCTGGTCGTCGGGGTACGGCGGCAACGACAGCCGCGGCGCCAATCGCAAAGAGGAGCGTGACTGCGCACTGCGTGCCGCCGGCGAAAAACTGGCTCCGGAAGGCCTGCGCGTTGCCGGCCGCAATGGCCGGCGCCGCTTCCTGCGAGCGATAGACGGTCAGCTTTGCAGTGACCGACTCGGGCACGGGCGAGCCGAAGTAGGCCGTCGCAAAGAGCGTCCAGGGAGCCGCGATGGCCGCGAACAGCAGCAGGGCGCTCCAGGAGATGCGCCGCGTGCGGACGCACCGGACGGCGGCGAGAATTACGAACAGCGCCAGGCCGTCGATGCGCAGCAAATAGAGGAGGCCGCACCAACCGTAAAGCACGCGCTCGCGCCCGGCCACGCAGGCATGGATCGCCGCCATGCCCGCGCAGGCGACCAGTGGTGTCTCCATTCCACTGATGCTGACGCTGATCGGCGTGGAGCTAAGCGCGTAGAGGAGCGCGGCACAGAGCCCGGCGGCCGGCCGGCCGATCTCCGGCCGCGCGAGCAGCCGCGCGATCAGCAGGCAGGTGACGCCGTCCGCGGCGGCTCCGAGTGCGATGCCGGCCGGCATCGCGGGCAGGCGGAGCCACGCGGCCACCGCGAGAATCAGGGTGAAGAGCGGAGTGGTAGCGCCGAGCACGTGCTCGCCAGGATTGTAGACCCATCCACGCCCGGCCGCGATGTTCTCCGCATACCGCAGCGTGATGAGCGCATCCTCGCCGACCGCGTGGGTGCGGTGGGATATCCAGAGCCGGACGACAGCGGCGAGGCAGGCAATGGCGACAGCGAGAGCGAACGTCAGCCGGTCGTCGCTCGCCCCGGCTACCCGGCCCATTGTGCCAGCAGCAGAGTCAGGTCGTCGTCTGCGCGCTCCGTGATGCGGGGCGACACCAGAAAGCTGGCCAGTTTCGCCTGCGCCTCCTCCATGTCCCTTTCGGCAGCGATGAACTGCATAAGCGGCGCGAAGAACGGCGGGTGCGGCGAGTGGTCGCTCAGCCGCAGCGCGAGTATCTGGAGACCGTCGGAGAAGGCCGCCGCGAACCGCATGGGGCCGCGCCAGACCGCGGTCTGCGCCGCCTCCACCGCTCCCGGAGTGACGAGGAACGTGGTCTCGTTGAGGTACTCGCCGGACTGCGGCACGGTGAGGATCGCCAGCTCTCCATCCGCGTCGGCAATAACCGCCGCGCCATCGCCGATCTGCGCCGCCGCCGCCAGAGCGGGCGTGGCGAACAGCAGTATAAGCGTGGACGCCAGCTCGCGCGGAGTCAGCCCGAGTCGCTCGGCCTCGCACTCGACAGCCGCGCGGGCGCGGTCCATGGCCGCCCGAAGCGCGATTGCCCACGCCTCGTCGGTATTGGGCGGCGCGCCGCCATCGGCCAGCAATTCGCAAAGCGCATCGACTGCCGTACGGGCCGCGATCTCCGCGCCGATCTCAGAGCGCGCGGCCGAGCCGGCCCCGTCCGCAATCGCGGCGATCAGCCGGTCCGGGGCAGTTTCGCGCACGCAGTGGCTGTCCTGGCAGACGCCGCCCGCGCGCTCGTGGCTGGTGCCGCGCACCGAAACGGAGGCCACTTTCCACCTCGGCGCCGAGCCAGCCGCCTCCGGCGGCGCGGACGGCGCTTTCGCGGGCGCGGCGCCGAGCGATTGGGCGGGCGTCGAATTGCGAAGGCCAGCCGGCGTCCGCGCCGCGCGCGGCCGGCGCGCGGAGCCGGTCCTCGCGGTGGAGGAAGCTTCGTTGTCCGGAGCCTCCATTAGATCGCACCCCAACCGGCCGGCGGGAGCGGCACCTGATCGCCGAGCTGCGACTGCGACACCTTCTGCATGCTCGCCGATAGCCAGACGAACATCTCGCGAAAATTGAGGCCGATCAGCCGGATGGGCTGGCGCACGGCGATCGTAGCCAGGGCGCCCATGTTCGCCCCCTCCACGCCAACCGCGAAGAAGGCGACGCGCTTTGCGTCCTCGTCCTCCCGCACGCGCTGCGCGGCCCGCTGCACCTGCTCCGGCGCCTCGCCTTGGGGCTCGCCGTCCGTTATCATGAATACCCATGGCCGATAGTAGGCGATGCCGTTGGCGCGGTACTGCGACTTCCGCGCCTGCAGCAGGTCGAGCGCCTTGTTGATGCCCGTCCCCATGAAGGTCTGTCCGCCTGCCATAAGGGCCGGTGGCTCGAAGACGTCGGCCGTGCTGAAGTCCTCCGCGACCCGTACCTCGCTGTTGAATGTGACCACGGCGATCTCGACGCGGCGCGCCGCAAGCAGGTCCTGCTCCAGGTCCCGCTTGAATGTGCGAATTCCCTCGTTCAGTGCGGCAATGGGCGCTCCCTGCATCGACCCGGAGGTGTCCAGCAGAAGCACGCAAGGACAGCGCGGCTCCGGATTCTCTGCGAATTCGACCGATTCTTCCAAGCCAGACATCTACTACGCCCTTTCATGCCGAACAATTAAGTATTACGCGTGGGGCCGTCCGTGGCCGATCCCGAACGACCTCTACCGCGTCCCGCCATTCCGAGTCGTTGACGCGGTGGATTCCGCTCCGTCGCGACCGGATACGCTCCCCGCGGCGACACGTTCCGGGGAGCTCAGCACGTCCGCCGTGGGAAACGCGATCCGGTGCGTTGGCTCCTCGATGGTCTCATCCCGGCTTATGAAGATCACAAGCGCCGTGGCGTTGTCGCGCGCGTCGTTGGAGCGCGCGACGTGCAGGAGGAGCTCGACGGCAGCTTCGGGCGTCGACTGTTCCAAGCCCTGCTGAATATCCCCCTGCGTCAGGGCATCGCTCAACCCGTCGCTGCAGAGCAGGACACGGTCGCCCGGCCTGCAGTCGGTCGTGCCGATGTCCGGCTGGCAGGCGTGCGGATAGCCGAGTGCGCGGCTCAGGATGTTCTTGCCGGGATGCGTTTCAGCCTCGGCTTCGCTCACGCCGAGATCGTCGAGGATGTGGAGGTGGTCGCGCGTCATACGCCGCAGAACGCCGGACCGCAACAGGTAGGCCCGGCTGTCGCCGACGTGGCCGACGATGCACCGGTCTCCATGGACTACGAGCGCGATCGTAGTCGATCCCATCGACGCGAGTTCGGGATCGTTCGCCGACCTGTCCGAGATCGCGCTGCTCGCCTCCCTTATAGCAGCCTCCAGGTCGGCTTCTGGATCGCCGCCGGCCTCGTAATAGGCGCGCAGGATCGTCTCAACCGCTATCTGGCTGGCAATCTCCCCGCCGCTCGCGCCTCCCATGCCGTCACATACGACGAAGAGGCGCCCCTTCGCTTCCAGTACCGCGGGATCGCGCGGCGCCACGCGGCCCATGCTGTCCTCGTTGTTGGGCCTGTGCCCAATGTACGAGCCGCTATGCGCCGCGATCCTCATCGAGATCGATCCCATCAGCCGGCCGGCTGGGCTTCGCCGACTCGCTTGAACACGAGGTCGGTTTCGCCAAGCCGAATTCGATCGTTGTCCTTCAGGACGACTGTATGGACCGGCACGCCGTTCACGATGCTGCCATTGGTCGATGCGAGGTCGTAGAGCACGAACTCGAATCGGTCGTTTGTGCGTTCGAACCGGATCGCCGCGTGCCGGCTGCTGACTGACTTGTCGTCGACGAAGATCGGTGAGTCGAACTTGCGGCCGATCTCCGTACGCGCCGCCTCGAGCCAGAATATCTGGCGTCCGCGGGCGCTCGGACCCTTCAATACCGCGAGCCAGGCCACGTCTTCCGGGCGCGTGCCGGGCCGCGGCGGCCCCTGGGCCACGATGCGGTCCTGCTCGTTCTCCTCCGGAGATATCTCGGGCTCGCCCGCTGTTCCGGCCGCACGCATCTCCGCCGCCCGGTCGTGATCCGTATCGGTCCCGTCTGCCGGCCGGGCCGGCTGCGGCTCCGCCATTCGCTCCAGATCGGACTCCGTCACCTGTCCGACAGCCGGCGAGCGGTCCGGCGCCGGACGATCCTCCGGAGGCGCTGTGACCGCGGCGTCGATCAGTGTGGGCGGCCCCGGCACGATGGGCTTATCCTCGAGCGGCGGCAACGCCGGCGGCGGAGGCAGTACGTCCGCGAGAACCGCGGCGGATGACGGCGCCGGCAGGTCCGGTGGAAGCGGCGGTACGGGCGCAAGTGAAGCAGACGTCTCGCCGAGCGGCTCCGGCCCACCGGTCGAAGACTTCGCGGCCGGCGCCATCTCCGTTTCGGGATCGTCGATTGGCGCCGCGCCTGCATCGTGGCGAGATACGCTCGAAACCGGCGGCCCCATCTCGGTCTCGGGATCGGCGGCGAAATCGCTATCGGTGTGATCGCGGAGGCTGCGGGACAGCGGCGGTCCCATTTCAGTCCCCGTGTCCGCGGCGGCAGTCGCAGCGCTGTGGTCGGCTAAACGGTGTGAGAGCGGCGGCCCCATCTCCGTCTCTGGGTCGGCCATAAGGTCCGCGGGGGCCCGATCGCGCTCTGCGCGCGCGGCATCCTCAGGCTCTGGCCCGCCGATCGCCGCCGCCGGGCCGTGGGGATCGCCGGCGTGATGGAACGCGAGGACCGGTCCGGGCGCAGCGGCGGCCACCGGGACGTGAGCGCTTGCCTCGGGGCCGCCATGTGCGTCGGCCGGATTCGGCACATGCGACGCCCATGCGATGCCAGGCGACCGTCGGTCGTCCTCGGACGGCATCGTGGGCGCGGGCGCGGAATCGGGTACAGCAGCGCCTTCGGACTTGGGCGATCCGGCCGTAACCTCCGCAGCGCGGGTGGGCGGCTGGTCAATCTCGGTGGCGGCGGCGTCGAGCGCCGGGCTCTCGTCGCCGGCTTGGGGCGCTCCGGATGTGACGCCCGGCTGCCGCATCCATTCCGGCACGTCCATAACTGTCGGAGGGTCGAACGGGTCGGGCAGCGCACGAGCGGTACTCATCTCCCACGCTCGGGAGAACTCCGTCGGCGGCGGTGAAACCGGCTCCTCGACGCCTGCCCGCTTCGGGCGTTGCACCTCGGCGGGTTCGTGCCGCAGGGCCTCAGCCTGGACCGGATCGAAAGCCGTGATGGCTGAATGTTCGTGCTCCGCTGCGACAGCCGCCGGGCCTGCGTCCTGCGCGGCATCCCAAGCGCCACCGTTCGGCCCTCGCGCGCTGTGTTCTGGAGCCCCTGGCGGTTCGCCGACGGCCGGCGCGCTGCCGCCGGAAGGGGAACGAGTGGCCGCAGGCGAGGACGGCGTGTCCCAAAGATCGTAGTCCGGCGCCCTCGACCAGGCAGACTCGACCGCATCATGGGACGGCGCGCCGGGCTCCGCCGCGGCAGGCGCATCGCGGTACGGGCTGGGTGGCATGGGCGCGGCCGCGAAACTCGAATCGGCCGGCTCGGCGGCGGCGGGCGTTACTGGATGGGGGCCATATTCCGAGACGGCCGGCTCGGCGTGCACGCCGAGCGGCTCCGGCGCGCGGCCGTATTCCGGCGGATCCACCCGTTCGGCGCGCATCTCGGGCGCCGTATCCGCGCCATGGGCTTGACCGGTCGCCGCATCGCGCGCGTGAACCTGCGGCAGCTCCTCGCCGTGCAGCGAGGGCGTCAGCCACCAGGGCTGGGGCGCGCCCGCGGAAGGCGCATTCCCGGCAGCTGAAGGCGTTACGGGGTACCGGCCCGGCGACAGACTGGAATCGACGGCCGCTGCCGCGGGAATACCTAGCGTGTCCGGCGGCGGAGTCGCCACGGGAAAGGGTGGCAGCGGCGGAAGCGGCGGCGGCACCGGGGCGGACGACCGCTGCGGCGATACGAGCGGCTCGGCGGAGAGGTGCGGATCGTCCTCAGCGTGCATCGCGAGGTATGGATCGAGGCCGCCGGTCCCGGATTGCGAGGGCCGCGTGGGCGCCGGCTCTTCGTCGGACGGCGGCGCGCCGAACAGCCACGGCGCGGGGTGCGCGGACCGCCGATCTGAAGATCCAACGGAAGGCGCCGGCACCGCGGTCCGGCGGTCGGGAACGGGGAATCCGCTGGGCGCGGCCGTCTCTTCGTCAGATTCGCCGCGCGGGCTCCATCCGGGATTTCGTTCTGGGCTGTCCGGCGTCATGGTCCTATCCCTAAGCGAGAGGCTCCGTAACGAACTCGAGCTCGGTTAGGCCGAGGCGGATGCGGTCGCCGCTGCTCAGCGCGGCGGGCGCGCTGTCAAGGCACTGCTCGTTGACGAACACCTTGTTTGCGCTGTTATTATCCCTTATCGTGTATCGGCCGGAATCGTCGCGCGTCAGGATGGCATGCTGGAACCGCGATACCTTTGGATCATCGCGGATGACCACCTGGTTCTCCGGGATGTCGCTTCGGCCGATCGCGCAGGAGCCGTCTGCAAACGCATCGAGCGCCACCGTCTCGCCCGAACGCTCGCCGCTGCGGAACACCAGGTGGCTGCGCGTGCGCGCCCCGGCGGCGACCCTGCTGAGCATATCGGGCGTCAGCACTACGGTCGCCGGCTCCTGGACGCCGGCGGTCGGCGCCGGCCTGCCGGCGGTCGGCTGGGGGGCCTGCATCTGGTGGCTAACGGCGGGTTCCGGCGCGGAGAGCGGAGGCGGCTCCGGCGCCGGGAGCGGGGGCGCGGCGGGTGTGGGCGGCTGGAACTGGAGCGATTGCGGCGCCGCCGTAGAGACGGGCGGCGCCTGGGACGGAAGCGGGAGCACGAAGCCGGGAGTCCCGTGTGGCGCGTGCTCGGCGGGCGGCGCGTAACCGGCCGGCTCCGCGGAGGACCTGTCCGGAGGCGCGGACTCCGA
>DATGJU010000247.1:0-13836 GCA_035295045.1 Chthonomonadaceae bacterium | reverse complement strand
CATGGCGCGCTCGATCGCCTGCGCCACCTCGACCTGCTCCGGCCGGCTCTCGTAGCCGTCGAGCTCCGCGGCGAGAGGCCCGTCCGGCCCGAAGATGGCGTCGAGTGACTCGTCGTCCCCCTTCCGCGGACTCCGGCCCGTGGCTGGCTTCTTCGATCCGACCGTAGGGGCCATTCGCACGGATACGCTCGTTTCTGTCGGGACCATAGGCGACTGGCAATTGATTGCGTCCGTGAGAGCAAGGGCTGCTATTAGGATACTATATGCAGCGGCGCATTCGCGGAACGGTATTCCCGACCACGCACGATATTCCGCAGCGGCGCCAAGAGTCGATCGCGGCAGGCGTGAGTCGGGACGTGCGGCCACTAAATGGTTAGCGTCCGACAGCTCACATAATAATAGCTTCCGCGGAGGATGCGACAGATAGCCGTTCGCACAGACACGGCAATGCGTGTATAATGAACTGTCTAACTTTCGATATACCTCAATATCCGATGTGTCCGCGGCCACCGTTGGATCTTTTTGCGATCATTGCAGTAATAACCGCGAGATTGAGGATAGCCATGGGCGAAACCCCGAACGCGCGCGAAACCAAGCAGCAGGCGCGAAAGCACGTCCGCTCGACGACTGCCATCGGCGAGAGCGAGGAATGGCTGTTCACTGCTCTCCAGAGTATCGGCGACGCGGTGATCGCAACGGACCAAGACGGGCACATCGTCTTCATGAACGTCATTGCTGTCTCCCTTACGGGCTGGAGCGCGGAAGACGCGCAAGGCAGGGACTGCCATGACGTGTTCCGGATCGTCAACGAGCGCACGCGGCTTGAAACGGAGAGCCCTGTCACCAAGGTGATCCGCGACGGCGTCATTTCCGGCCTGGCGAACCACACGATCCTGATCGGCCGCGACGGATCCGAGCACAACATCGACGATAGCGGCTCGCCAATTCGTGATGTGCGCGGCACGCTCATCGGGGTCGTTCTTATCTTCCGCGATGTTTCCGAGCGCCGGAGAGCAGAGCTTACGCTGCAGGAACATCACGAAATCCTTCAGACGCTTTTCGACCACATCCCCGTCATCATAGCCTTCCTGGACGACAGACACCAGATCAAATGGGTGAACCGGGAGTGGTCGCGTGTCCTTGGCTGGTCGCTCGAGGAGATGAACGGGGGCAGGCGATTAACGGCGCAAGACCCGTTGCTGGGGGGAGAAACGGACGACGCCCCGGCAGGAGCGGGCAGTACCGGGGCGCCGAGTTGGCGTGAATTCTCCGTCACGGTCAAAGATGGTCGCTTGCTGGACCTCTCATGGACGACTGTCCGCTTATCCGACGGAACGAGCATCGGGATTGGGCAGGACGTCACGCGCCGCAAGCGCGCCGAAGATTTGATCGGCCAGCAGATGGAGCAGATCGAGGAACGCAACGCACGCCTGGTTCAAGCCATGCGCGAAACCGATCACCGGGTCAAGAATAACCTGCAATCGGTCGCCGCGCTCCTGGACATTCAGGTAATGTCGCATGAATCGTCGGTCCCAGTACAAGAGCTGGCGCAGATTCGGATGCATATCGCAACGATGGCGGCGATTCATGACCTGCTTGTCTCCGATGTCAACTCGACGGGCAGCACGAGAGGCCTGTCTGCAAAAGCCGCTCTCCGTGAGCTTCTGCCTATGCTCCAGATGATCGTAGGAGAGAATCGCATTGTCTGGACGGTCGACGACATAACATTGCCGGTCAAGCACGGCATGTCGATGGCGGTGCTGATCAATGAGCTGGTGAACAACGCCGTCAAACACGGTGGCCACCAGGTGGAGCTCCGGCTCGTTGCCGCTCAGGACGAGATCACGCTTGAGGTCTGCGACGACGGTCCCGGCTTTGCCGAGCCGTTCCATCCACATAGGGCCGCCAGCTTCGGCCTGGAGCTCGTGGAGAGCATCGGGCGGCTGGACCTTGGCGGGAAGACGACTTACGAAAACCGGCCTGACGGCGGGGCGTGCGTCCGCGTAACGTTTCCATTGCCGGTCATTCAATCTGCCCCGACGCTGAGCGCCTAACCGTGAGGCGCATGAGCAGTGTTGACCTGAAATCCGGAGAGCGGCAAGGGTAATCGAGCATAGCCGGACCACGGCCATATTCTCGAGGGATACTCGAACCGACAGGAGAGCGGCGCGCGTGCCGCACTCCTGGATAGAACGTAAGGCACGATGCGCCTAGCGGGCGTACCTGCCCCCGAATACAGTCCTGAGTACGAAGAGCAGGACGATCGCACCCAGCAGGGCAACGCAGGTGCTGCCGATCCACCCACTGAAGCTGTGGCCGAGAAATGTCGTAAATAGCCACCCCCCGACGAACGCACCGACTATTCCAGTGATGAGGTCGCCGATTATCCCGCCGGGGCCTTCGCCTGGAATCACCCTCTTTGCGAGAAAGCCTGCCAGGATACCGACGACTAGCCAGAAGATCAAATTGTGTTCCATATGTTGCTCCACGTTCACGCAACCATAGCGCGCCGAAGCGCCAGAGCTTCTCGAAGGACCGGGACTACGGATTGTCTGGGGCGTTCTTCGATTCCGGCGCCTTGTCGCCGTCGGTGCTCGGTGGGTCCGTCTTGTCGGGCGCCGGCTGCGACTCTGCAGGCGGCGTTTCGTCCGGCTTTGGGCTCTCGGCCGGTTTCGGTTTGGACTCCGGCACGGTGACCCGTACATTCACGTTGTCGGGCTTGACGACGACGGTCTGAGGCGCGGACGTCTTCTCTATCGTCTTATCGGTCCTGATGAGTGTGTTCGTCGATACGTCGGTCCGGTGGGCAGGCTGCCACCATGCGAAGTAGACCACCAGCGCCACAGCGATAGTCACTCCGAGGACAGTTATCATTGTTGCGGCGAATGTAGCGTTGGAGGCCGCGGCGCGCTCCATTGTCGCGTCCTGGCGCGCGAGGCCCGCGGATGTCGCCATCGAGCGTTCGTTTGACTCAGCGCGATTTGCACGCATTCGGGCGTCCGTCGCGGAAGTTTCGGCCGCCGCGCGGTGGATGGATTCGTTTACTGCAACGCCTGCTATCGTATCGCGCTGAAGCTCGGCCGCGCTTCGCGCAGCCTGCGCGTTTGCCGCTTCCAACTCAGCCAGTCGTCTTTGGTCCTGCTCATTCATTTCTGCTATCGTCCTTCTACGTGCCCGTTCAATGTGTCGCCCTGATGGTGCAAGGCGAATGGATATTGCGCAACCACCATTATTGTGGCCGCTGCGCGATAGCTTGTCGCTGGACGATAGCCTAGTTCCTGGCAGACGAAAAGCCCTACCACGGACTGGCCCCAGGTTAGGCGATTGACCCAACCCGGGGCCGCAGAGGCGGATCGGGCGAGCTCCGGTCGAATGGCTTCTCGCGAGAGGCCTGTTGAGGATTTCGGGGGTCGAAGGAGGCGACGCATCCGCGGCGTGCGGGCTTGCGCGAGAGTCGTAATGCGTGTCAGGAGATCGTATCAGTCCAGATTCGCCAGACCTCGCTTCAATGCGGCAATGACCGCCTGGGTTCGGTCGTTCACATTCAGCTTGTTGAGAATATGGTTGACGTGAAATTTGACGGTGCCTTCCGCGATGAACAGCACGTCGCCGATCTCCTGGTTGCTCATTCCCTTTACCATGCAGCCGAGGACTTCCATCTCCCGCTCAGTCAATTCGGGAAAGCCAGTTCGCTCCGCCAGCTTCGCGCCCACCTCCTTCGTGATATGTTTCTTGCCGGCGTGAACAAGCCGCACGGTTTCGAGCAGATCGTCGCAAGGGGTGTCCTTCAGGAGGTACGCCTGCGCGCCCGCCCTCAGGCCGCGGAATATGTCCTCATCACCGTCATAAGTCGTCAGCACAATGATCCGGGCCACCGGGTATCGGCTGCGGATCGCGGTGATCGCCTCCACGCCATCCATTTCCGGCATTCGAAGATCCATTAGCGTGACATCGGGCACGTGGCGTTGAAACAGGTCGACGGCCTCACGTCCATTGCACGCCTCCGCAACGACCTCCATGCCCGGCTCGTACTGGAGCATGAGCGCCAAACCCGTGCGAACCAATGCGTGGTCATCGACGATCAGCACACGTATGTTCTTATCGCAGTCCACGCGGGAGCCTCAAGTCTTCACTTCCGGTTCAATAGGCGCCACGACCGCAACCTCCGTACCCTGGCCGGGCTGGCTCACGATGGTGAATTTCCCGCCCAGCCGCTCGGCGCGCTGACTCATCCCAATGAGGCCGAATCCGACCCTCTCGGGCTGATGATTGACGTCGTACCCTTTGCCACTATCCTGTATACGCAGGACCAGGCGCCGCGGCTCAAAGGTCAGATCGATGTGAACGATCTCCGCCTCTCCGTGGCGGATGGCGTTCGTTATGGCCTCCTGCCCAATTCGAACGAGGTCCATCCCAACCGAAGGAGGCAATTCCCGCGCCGTGCCATGGACCCGAAGCTCCAGATTCGCGGAAGAATTGGCTGCGGTGCGTTTTACGTGTTGCGCGAGCGCCGCGACGACATCGCAATACTCCATCGCTTCCGGCTGCAGATCCCACACAGAGCGCCGGGCCTCCGCGAGCCCCTCATGGGCGATTTCACAGACGTGTTCGATAAGGGCCCAGGCGTCCTGGGGCTGCTGCGACGAAATGCGCTGCGCAACTCGCAACTGCAGCAGGATCCCCGAAAACGCCTGGGCAAGCGTATCGTGAATCTCGCGCGCGATCCGATTGCGCTCTTCCAGAACGTCGGCTTTACGCCGATGGTCCGCAAGCCGGGTCAGTTGAATTGCTAGAACCGCCTGTTGGGCCAGTGCCTGAGCAAGCTCCAGCTCTTCGGGTCGGTAGGTGCGCTGGTCCGTATCGAGGAGCGTGAAGACGCCGATGAAGTCATGGCCGGAAATCAGTGGCACTGCTAACAGCGTCTTCGCGCCCTTGGCGATCAGCTCATCTCGGTAGGCATGCTCGAGTGGCGCCGTTGCGATGTCGTCGTATACTTGCAGCGTCTTACACGGAGCCGGCCCGTTCTGTTTGAGCGGCGCGTCCCTTTGCAGGGAAGCGTGAAGCGGCTCAGCGCTAATCGGGAGCACGCCGGAATCCATGAGCCGATGATCGTATTCAAGACGGAGCAGTGGGGCGTCCTTTATGCTGTCCTGAAGCCAGAAGCTGCCAAATCTCGCTCCAAGCTGCTCCGTGAGCGCCTTCAGGACCTGGCCGACAAAGCTGTCCAGCTCCGGCTCCGCGGCCAGCAGGTCGAGCGTCTTGGCGAGCGCCTCCGTCTGCCCCCGTGCCACCTGTTCAGCCCGCTGGCGTTCCAGCACCTCGGCCCTCAATGCGTTGACGGACGCAGCCAGCTCGTCTGCGCGCTTCGATGCGCGCTGGGAGCCGACCATGGAATCCGTGGTCTCCTCCCTCAAATTGGGAGGGGCGACCCTGCTGATGGTGACTACCTCGGGACTGTTCATTGGGTACGCCTCGTGAAATGCGCTCATCACTTTACGACCGTCGGATGGTTCCGCCAGCTCTACTGTCTGGCCGGACGGTCAGCGACCGCCCCATGGGCCTGACGGGCCATTCTTGAGTGTATCGGAATTGGACGCAGGTGTCGCCATCCGCAAGACAAGTTATAGGCATACCTAAAGGTGTGGACGCGCTAAGCGCGCTTCGCCGGATGGTTCACATTGAGTGGCCGCGCGGATGCGCATTCATTGAGAGAAGGGCGGCCACTGGATCGGCCGCTGGATGTGGCGCCGGGTGACACCGAGGCAGCTGTCGCCGAAACGGGCTATAGGTCCTTGATGGAAGACGGGACCGCGAGCTGAAGGCCAGTGGCGGGAGTTCCGTCGGGGTTCGTGAGACGCGCGCAGGCGCCCCAGCCCTGGTTGTTCTGGGTGATCTTGAGCATCAGCAGGTTCCAGCCGGCCTTCGCGTGCACGGTCACTCTCTCCTGGCCCGGCGCAACGGCGCGCGCGACGTTGTGCGCGTGGACGACCTCGCCGTTCCACCAGACCTTGATGCCATCGTCGCTGCCGAGCTCGAGGCGCAGATCTCGCTCGGCCGCGCATCGGACGGCGGTCCGCAGATAGGCGACACGCTGCTCCCCACCCCACTGCGCCAGAAGATCGAGCAGCCACGGCTGGTCCGGCATCGTTCCGACCGGCATCGGCCGCCAGGCGACAGGCGCCTTCTGCTCGGGCGGAAACGGAATGTCGAAGAGTCGCGTATAGTCGGCGCCGTCCTGCTGATACGCCGGCGAGACGTCCCATGCGACGATGAAGTCGTCGAACCGCTTGGCAACGACAAGCAGTGCCTCGGCGCGGGCGCGGGCCTGCTCGTTCGAGCCGGACCGCGCGATCGGTTCCAGCGCGGCGCGGGTCTGATCAGGCCAGCCACCGAGCGTTCCGCGTGCGATCTCTACTACCGCCAGCTCGGCCTCGCCGCGGACGGCGGCATTAGCCGTCAGTCCTTTGGCGTAGTCAAGCGCCTCGGGAGACGCCTCCTTGGCCAGACCGGCCAGGATGAGCCGCTGCGCTTCCGGGCCGGACGCGACACCCTTCGCTTCCATGAACAGACGAAAGGCTTCCGCCGGCGTCCGCTGATCGCTATTGCCGACCATGCGCAGATAGCCTCGCAGGGCGACCGCCCTCCGGTTTGGATCGCTCGTGGTCCGTACAATCCGGAGCAGGTCTGCCATCGGCTCGTCGGTCGGCCACTCCGCCAGGGCCGAAAGCGCTGCCGCCTGCACCGCGGGCGTGTTGTCCGCCACGGCGCGGCGCAGAGGGTCGAGCGCCTCGTGCCCGCCGATCATCCCGACAGTCATGATCAGCGCAACGCGGTCGTCCGTCTTGCTCACCTGGACCAGCCGGTCGAACAGCAGCGGCAGGCCATTGCGCGATTCCGGGTGGCGGCGGGCGACGTCGGCGATCGCCTCGATGGCTGCGTCTCGGCGCTCCTTCGGCAGAGTGAGCAGGACGTCGACCAGTGAGGGAAGCAGGGCGGGACTCCCCTCGTCCCGCAGGACGCGCAGGGCGGCGGCGCTGACGGCCGGGTCACCGGTCCGGGCAACCTGCACCAGCCTCGGGCCGATGCCGAGTGCAGCGCGCCGGCCGAGCGCCTGGATCGCCTGGACCTGGATCGCGGGCGCGGATGCGCCGAGTGTCGCAAGCAGCGCACGGTCCACGGCCGCACCGCGGACGCGGACCAGGCTTTCACGAGCGGCCGCACGCTCATCCGGCGAGCCGCTCGCGGCGACCGCAAGGAGCGCGGGAACGATGGAAGCGTCGCCTATCGAGCCGGCCGCGCGGATTGCGGCGACGCGGATGAGCGGATCGGCGTTCAGCATCTCAGCGGAAACCACCGGCGCCGCTCCCACCTCGCCGCGGTCGCCCATTACTTCGATGGCCAACACGAGGCCGCGGCCGTGGAGCGTGCCTACCGCGCTCGCGATCGCCCGCGCTACGCGGGGGCTGTTCGGCGGAAACTCGCGCAGGATCATCGCCGCGGCGTCCTGGCGGCGCGAATCGTTTTCGCTCAACGCCTTCACGACGAGCGGCGCGGCCAGGTCGCCCATCGTGGCCACGCGGCCACGCAGGACGGCCGTTGCCGTTATGGGATCGGGCATGTGCCGGTCCAGGAAGTCGTAGATCGCCGATGCCTCGGCCGCGCCTCGCGGGTGGAGGACCTCGGCAGCGGCGGCCAATAGAGCCTGCGCCACCGACTCGCGAGCCGCGCCCATCGTCTCAACGTACCGCGATTCCAGCGCCTTGATCGACTCCTCGTCCGCGATGTGGCCGAGCGCCATGGCGGCTTCGTCGCGGAGCGCGGGGTCGGAGGCGGCCAGCCGCGCTTTCGCGGCGGCGACCACGCGCTTGTCTCTCATCCGGGCAAGCGTGTCCAGGATTTCGATCTCGGCGGCGCTGGAGCTGGCAGGGAGCGCCGTCACAAGCGCGTCCGCGACGGCGGGCGTGCCGATTCGCGCGAGGGCCATCAGCGCATAGTGCGCGAGCTGCCGGTCCGTCAGAAGCGCCGCGAGCGCCGGCACCTCGGCGTCCGATCCGACGAATACGAGCTGACGGCAGGCGAATTGCTTTGCCTCGAAGGCCGCGTCCGATGCGAGGACGCCGGCCAGGGCGCGCGCGACCTGCCTGCGCGCCGTGTCGCTGCCGCGCGCTTCGGAGACCTCGGCCCGCAGCGCGTCGAGCGGCGCGGCGCTCTGGCCGTAGCGGTAGGCCTTTAGCGCCGCGATCCGGCTGTCCAGGTCCTGCTGCGCGCAACAGGCGGCCGGCGCGAGCACGGCGAGCAGGAGGCCGACGCAGACGGGCAGGACAGTGCATCGTAATTTCAATGGACGAGAGTTTGTCATGGTTCCTTACTGGGACTGTGCCTGCAGGGCGCGCACACGCGCAGGCAGCTTCACATGCGCGGGCCGGCGGACAATAACAGGCGGTGGCCTTGCGCGGGCCGGCGCCTCAAGTCGCGCCTGACAAGACGGTGGTCGGCCGATACGGGACCCGCGTCCTGTGCCGACATAGCCTACCGCAGATCTCGATAGTGCGAGCCCGGTCCGCCTCTAATCATGTCCGCACAGGCGGACAGTGTCGTACCCAGACCGCGCAGCTTACGAGAGATGCCAGGGCGCGCGAACGCGGCGGGCGTAGAGACGCGTGGCGTCGGGATCGCCGGGGAACGTCTCGGTCGCCGGGTCCCACTTGACCGGACGGCCCAGCTCGTAGGCGATGTTGCCGAGGTGGCAGACCGTGATCGAACGGGACGAGATTGCGATGTCCGCACCGGGTCGGCTGCGCGTGCGGATCGCGTCCAGCCAATCGGTGTGGTGGTTCTCCGCGGAGTGCAGATGTATCTCGTTCGGGCCGATCTTCTGCGTCTTGAGCGACTCCGGCCACGTCTTCAGGTCGTAGCGCCAGACGGCCACCTTGCCCTTCGTGCCGACGAAGAGAACGCCGTTGCCGTCCGGCGATTCGCGCGCCGTCCGATCCGGGTCACGAGTGAGGACGGCGCCGTTCGCGTAACGATAAGTCAGGACCTTCACGTCCTTGCCGTTCGGCGGAACGATCTCCAGCGGGCCGCTCAGCTCCGCGCCGATCCCCCACTGCGCGATATCGAAATGGTGCGCGCCCCAGTTGGTCATCTCGCCGCCGGAGAAGTCGCGATAGGCCATCCAGCCGCCGACCAGGTTGTCGTTGTAGGGCCGCCACGGGGCCGGTCCGAGCCACATTTCATAGTCCAGCCACGCGGGAACGGGCTGAGCGGGCAGGTCGCACTCCTTGAAGGCTGGCGGCCCGCCGACGCCGACCACGACCTCTTTGAGATCGCCGATGTAGCCGTTGCGCACAAGCTCACATGCGAACCGGAACGAATAGCTGGAGCGCTGCTGCGTGCCCTGCTGGAAGACGGTCCCATAGCGGCGTATCACGGCGCGCAGCGCGATTGCCTCCTCGATGGTCACGGAGGTTGGCTTCTCGCAGTAGATGTCCTTGCCGGCCTTCGCGGCCTCCATCGAGAGGATCGGATGCCAGCGCTCTCCGGTCGCGATCAGCACCGCCTGGACATCCGGCCGCGCGAGCAGCTCGCGGAAATCGGAATACGCCTTGCAGTCCTGGTTCGAGTAGCGCTGGTTCACCTGGTTGCGGGCGTTTTCGAGCCGCTGCCGGTTCGCGTCGCAGATGGCGACCACCTGCACGTCGTCGCGGCCCGTCGTGCCGCCCTTCTGCGTCCACGGTCCGCCGATCACGTGCTGCATTCCCTGGCCGCCCACGCCGATGTGCGCGAGCACGATGCGGCTGGACGGCGCCACTTTTCCGTCGCGACCGAGGGCGCCCGCGGGAACGAACGCCGGGATGCCGAAGGCGCCCGCGGCCCCGGCCAGCAGCGCGCGGCGGCTCAGACCTGGATTCGACGGCTTGACAACTTTGTCCATGAGTGACTCCCGGGATAGGAACGATGCTGTGAGTCAATTCGACCCTGGCGCCGGGAATCCTGCGTCAGTCTCACGGGGGTTGGATCCACCCGTGATGAGGGCAATTGGCAGGACACGGCAGGCGCGACCCCGAATTGGGCGCAGGAGGTGGGGAATGTTCGATCTCTGCATTCGTGGCGCGCAGGTAGTGGACGGCAGCGGTGGACCGCGGTTCGCGGCCGACATCGGCATCGTGGCGGATCGGATCGCGGTGATCGGCCACATCCCGCCGGAGGCGCATGCCGCGCAGACGCTGGACGCCACGGGCCTCGTCGCGGCGCCCGGGTTTGTCGACATCCACACGCACGCCGACATCGCCCTGATGGCCCGCCCGGCCCACCTACCGAAGGTGATGCAGGGCGTAACGACAGAGGTCTTCACCAACTGTGGACTGGGCTTCGCGCCGATCACCGAGCAGGGGCTGGCGATCCAGCGGCGCTACATCGCGGGCCTGTTTGGCGACGACGGAAGTAGGACCGCGGGACAGAAATCGGCGGCCCCGGAACAGGACGCGGCGGCCGGCGAAGTGACGCGCGACGGTCGGGGTGCGGCGGTCGATTGGAAGTGGCGCACCGTCGCGGAGTTCCTTTCCCGGTTCGAGCGGCAGGGTACGGGCGCGAACATCGCCTATCTCATTCCGCATGGATCTGTGCGCGTCTCCGTGATGGGGATGGAGGAGCGGCACGCCGACCGCGCGGAGATCGCGGCGATGGTGGCGATGGTGGCGCAGGGGATGGATGAAGGCGCCTGGGGACTTTCGACCGGCATCTGGTACGCCCCGATGCGCGCGGCCGGCCAGGACGAGGTGGTCGCGCTGACGCGAGCCGCCGGCTTCTTCGCGACGCACCAGCGCGACTATGGCGACCAGATATTCTCGGCAACCGACGAAAGCCTGGGCTACGCGCGGGACGCCGGCGTACCGATCCAGATCGCGCACCTGCAGATGAACGGGCCGGACAACGCAGGCCGCGCCGGCGCGCTGCTGGACAGGCTGGAGCGCGCGCGCGCCGCAGGGATAGACGTCACATGCGATACCTATCCCTACACGGCCGGCTCGACGTTCATCCAGACGATGCTGCCCGGCTGGGCGGTTCAGGACGGCCCGGAGGCGATCCTGCGGGGCCTGGCGGAGCCGGAGACGCGTGCCCGTATGGTCGCGGCCATAGCGGACGCGGCAGCGGAGCGGCCGGGCGGACCGGGATGGGAGCGGTACAGCCTTGTAGGCGCGCAGTCGGCGAAGAACCGTCCGCTGGAGGGACTAACGTTCGAGGCGGCCGCCGACAGGCGGGGGATGGCCGTTCCAGAGTGGATTTGCGCGGTCCTGGAGGAGGACGAGCTTCGCGCCTGCTACGTGCACCACGCGGCGCACGAGGGCAACGTGCGAGAGGTCCTGCAGTGGCCCGGCCAGATGATCGGCAGCGACGGGCTGCACCTGCCCGGCAAGACGCATCCGCGCCTGTACGGCACATTCCCGCGCGTGCTCGGAAAGTACGTGCGCGACGAGGGCGTGATCTCGCTGGAGGAGGCGGTGCGAAAGATGAGCGGCCTGCCGGCGGAGCGGCTTGGCCTGAAGCAGCGCGGCCTGCTGCGCGAGGGATTCGCCGCCGACCTCACGCTTTTCGACCCGGCGACCGTCTGCGACACGGCCACGTTCGACGATCCGCTCCGGTTCCCGACGGGCGTGCCCTACGTCTTCGTGAACGGCGTCGCCGCCAAGTGGCGCGACGAGGCTACGCACGCGCTGCCGGGCCGGGTGCTGCGCAAGCAGTAGGATATACCGCTAACGGGAGCTGGACTGCAGCTCCGCGCCGGCGAGCCAATCCTCGCGGATGCGTACGCCCCAGCCGGGCCCTTCGCCGGGAAACGGGACGTGGCCGTCCACGGCCTCCAGCGGGGGATCGAAGAGATTCGTGGCCCACGAAGCCGGCTCGATAGAGAACTCCATGAACGGACCGCCGTTGGCGATGGCGGCGAGTAGGTGCATGGTGAAGACGGTAACCAGGCTGCGGTTGGCGGCGTGCGGCGTACAGGTCTTGCCCGCCTCCGCCGCCATCCGGGCTACGGCCAGCGCGCGAGTCATGCCGCCGACGTAACATACATCGGGCTGGACGATATCGACGGCGTCCATGCCGATCATGCGGCGGAACTGCGCGAGATCGGTATCCTGCTCGCCGCCGGCGACCGGAATCGTGAGCGCCGCTGCGGCCTCCGCCGTCCACTCCAGTTCCCAGTATGGGCAAGGCTCCTCGAAGTGGCCGTATCCCGACGCCTCCAGCAGCCTGCCGACCTCGATCGCTCGCGCCGGAGTGTAGCAGCTATTACCGTCCGCGAGGAGCTCGCATTTGCCGCCCACCGCGGCGCGAACCGCCGGCACGATCTCCTCGGTCCTGCCAGGCCACTGGTCCCGGTCGTGTCCGCAGACGCTTCCGACCCGGATCTTGAACGCCCGGAAGCCATGCGACTGCGTCAACCGCGCCAGGCGCTCCGCCTCGTCCTTCGGCTGGATGTCGCGCCGCATGCTCGATCCGTAGGCGGGCACGGGCTCCGGTCGCGCCGCACCGCCGAATAGGGCGCATACCGGGAGACCGGCCCGCTTGCCGCGCAGGTCCCAGAGAGCCGTCTCCACGCCGGCCAGAGCGCGGCAGACGTAAGAGCCGGGGAATTTGTACTCTCGCTCCACCACGTCCTGGCCGACTGCGCCGACGTCCGCCTCATCACGGCCGAGCACGTGCGGCGCGACGTGACGATGAAGCACCTGCGCGGTTATGTCGGCGTTGAACGGCGCCGTCTGGCCCCATCCCTCCGCGCCGTCCTCAGCCGTGACGCGCACCAGCGTCACGTGGCGAGTCGCATACGTCGCGATCTCGGCGATCCTCATTGTCCGCCTCCAGGCCCCTCAACCTCGCTGCGTGAACGCACCAGAGATCCACGTCCAGCGGATCGCGCTGCGGCCCGCCATCGGATCACTCCCTGCCGACTGAGCAGCGGATCAGGTCCCGGTCCGCTCCCGTCCAATCCGATCGCCAGGTGCGTTGCTTCAGCGGCGCACGCCGCCGGGCTCGACGTAGCGCTGATGGAGGGCCGGGAGATCGAGCCGCGAGGCCGTGTCCGACGCGAGCGCCGCGTTGGCCGCGACCTCCTCCGGCGCGCACATGCCGACGATGGCGCAGTCGATCTCGGCCGTCGAGAGAACGAAGTTGATCGCCAGCCGCGTAAGCGTCCCGGCGTCCAGCTGTGGCAACGCGGCCCGCACGATCCGCTGGAACAGCCCGCTGGTCGCGGTGCGCATGGTGGTGACGCCCATGCCGAGCGACCTGGCCAGCATTACGATCCCGGCCGGCTCGCGCTGGTGGTCGCAGACCGCCTGATAGAGCAGGTTGTACTGGATCTCCAGCACGTCCAGCCGGCGGGTCCGCAACAGGCGCTCAAGCGCGCCGCTCGGTCCCTCGGCGGTGATGCCGGTAAACCTGCAGCGACCGGCGGCGCGCATCGCCTCGGCCCACTCCAGCGCGCCGCTCGCCAGGATCGCGTCCGCCTGTCCGTCCGAGAAAAACCCGCCATGGAGCTGCAGCACGTCGACGCAGTCCGTCCGCAGACGCTCCAGGCTGGATCGCAGTCCGTCGGTCGCCGACTCCGGCGTCCAGGCCGGGCCGAACGGGTACTTGGTGGCAACGATGACGCGGCCGCGGTCGGGCTCGAGTGCTTCGCCCAGGATCCGCTCAGACCGGCCGTTTCCATAGCCCGGCGCGGTGTCGAAGTAGGTGATGCCCAGCTCTGCCGCCAGGCGGACGGCGCTGATCACCTCTGCGCGGAACTCGGGGCTCTCCCGGTCCTCGCCGGACAGATAGCCCTGGAGGCCCATG
>DATGJU010000246.1:0-2109 GCA_035295045.1 Chthonomonadaceae bacterium | reverse complement strand
GCGGAACAGCCCAGGGTCCTGCGAGCTCGGTTTGAGATGCGCGATCGGCCTGGAAGCCGGTGCGCGACAGGAGGGAGAATCCAATGAGTGACAGTCCTATGAGCAGACGGCGGATGCTGCAGGCCGCCACGATACTCGGCGCCGCGGGCGCAATGGGCTCCTGCGCGCCGGACACGGCCGATGCGGCTCCTCGAGCAGGCAAGACGACGCCGTTGACCGCGGAAGAAATGGCCGCGATAGACTCCGCGATGGGCAAGAAAGGCGCCTACAATGAGGGCCAGGCGACCTACACCGTGGCGCTTCCCCGCAACGACCTGAAGATGCGGATCAAGGGAGACAACATACCGATCGCCTTTGGATTCGGCGGATGGGTCTCCGTGAAGCGAGCGCTCGACGGGAGATCGGCCGTCCTGATGAGCGATACCGTGCTCCTGCAGGAGGAGGTGAACGGCCTCATCTCGGCCGCACAGGAGAGCGGTCTGGAGGTAAGCGCGATCCATAACCACTTCTTCTACGAGGAGCCGCGCATATTCTTCATGCACATCCACGGGATGGGCGCGCCGGCCGACCTGATCGGCAGATACGCTGCCGCCGTACGGACCACGAAGCTGTTCCCGGCTAACCAGCCGGCCGGGGGGCCCGCGCCGAGCCGCACCGGCAAGGAGATCTTCGACGTGGCCGGCCTCGATGAGATCGTGAAGTACAAGGCCGCGGTGAACGGCCCAACGATCAAATACACGATCGGCCGAGACGATCTGCACGTGGTCGCGATGAACGCGCACATGACGGCTGCCATAGGGCTGAACTCCTGGGCGGCGTTCGCCGGCGACCGCGAGGATGCCCACATTGCCGGGGACATCGCCATGCTCGACCCCGAGGTGAACCCGGTCATCCGCGCCCTCCGGAAGAACGACCTCGAGGTGGTTGCCGTACACTCCCACATGCTCGGCGAACAGCCGCGCATCATCTTCCTGCACTACTACGGCTCCGGCCCGGCATCCACGCTCGCGCGTGGGTTCCGCGCGGCGCTGGACGAGCTGGGCAGACACGGAAGGACTATACGGATGGCCGGGATGAGGATGGGAGCCTGATAGGCGCAATCCGATTCTCGGGTAAAACTACTGCAGCACGCCACACGGGAGAATTATGGAGAGACATCGCGGATCGCGGCACGCACATCGGCCCGTGGGCGTGGATTCGGTCGTTCGGGCGCTGTGCGTCGTCGCCCTGGCGCTGACGCGCGGGCCGCTGCAGGCCCAGGAGGCCCCGCCGCGCCTGACGCTCGATCAGGCGCTCCAGACCGCCCTCAAGCAGCACCCGTCGCTGCAGCGCACGGAGGCGCAGGCGGGCGCAGCCGCCGCGCGCGTCGGCCAGGCGCGCGCCGGATGGATGCCTTTGATCGTGCTGCAGGGCACGGCCACGGACGGCCCGCTCGGCGCGCCCGCATTTGGCCCGCTTGGCAATCCCGCGAATTTCGGCGCGCCGCCTCTTAGCGTGCAAGGGATGGCGGGCGATCCGGTGAAGAAGCAGTTCGGCGGCGGTCTCAACATCACGCAGACGCTTCTGGATTTCGGGCGGACGCAGCACCTCGTCGCCTCGCGCCGCGGGCTGGCGCGCGCCGCCGAGGATGACGCCGAGACGCAGAAGGCCCTCGTACTCGTCTCCGTGCAGCAGGCCTACCTGAACGTGCTCCGCGCGCAGCAGCTCCGCGCCGTCCAGCAGCAGAACGTCGCGCAGCGCGAAGCCACAGTCAAGCAGGCCCAGGTTTTCGTGGAGGGCCAGTTAAAGGCCGGCGTGGACCTGCAGCTAGCGCAGGCAAACCTCGCGGAAGCGAATGTCGCCCTGATAGCCGCGGACAACGACGTGCGCTATGCATTCGCCGCCCTGAACAACGCCATGGGCGCCACCGCGATGACGGCCTATACCCTGGACGCCGCCGGCGCAGTGACGGCTGCCCCAGGCCAGTCGGGCTCTTCGGCGGGGGTCGAGGCGGCCACGAGCCGCGCGCTCGCCCAGCGCCCGGAGCTGAGGAGCGCGGCCTTCCAGCGCCAGGCGGCAAGCGAGTCGATTCGCGGCGTGCGGAGCGAGCTGATGCCTCGCGTCGACGCC
>DATGJU010000245.1:0-2848 GCA_035295045.1 Chthonomonadaceae bacterium | reverse complement strand
CGGATACGGACGCCGATAGCCCAATACGTTTCGCTCTGGAGCGGACCATCATCTCGCGGCCTGTCGCGCTGGCCCCCGTCCTGGCGCAGAATCGCGCAGCCGTCTTCATTGGCGATCCCGGCGCCGGAAAGACCACGCTGCTGAAATACGCCGGCGTGCGCCACGCTGAAGCGCTCCAGGCTGCGGAGGAGATCGCCTGCGACGCGAGCGGCGCGACGTTTGGCGTCACGAGGCTGCCAGTGTACGTGCGGGTGGCCGAATACGTTGAAATGGCCGGAAGTCGGACTCTGTTTGAATTCTCCAGGTCGCAAGCAGTGCGCCTGGACGAGCGCGCCGCCTCGCTCGTCGACACGTGGTACGAGAAGGGCCGACTTCTCATCCTCCTGGACGGGCTGGACGAAATCACCGATCCCGGCTCGCGGGAGATCATTAACGCAAGGATCGAGTTGCTGCTGGCGGACTGCCGACGCACGGGCAACCAGGCATTGGTCTCCAGCCGGATTCATGGCTACCGGGAGAACCCACTTCAAAACGTCGACGTGTTCGTCTTGCGCGACATGGACCGCGAACAGGTGAGCCGCTTCTTCCAGGCCTGGTGTCTCGCCATCGCCCGAGAGACCGGCGCGCCACGGCCGGAAGCAGAAGGCGAGCGGCGCGCCGCCGCCATCCTTCGGGCCATCGACGCGAGCCCCGGCGTTCGCGACCTGGCCGTCAATCCGCTGCTGTGCGTTCTAATCGCGCTGATCCAGCACGCAAACGTTGTACTGCCGGAGCGCCGCGTCAAGCTTATGCAAAAGGCAACGGAGCTGCTGCTTCAGATTTGGCGCCTGGCGCAGACCGGCGCGGAGGAGGCCGCAGCCTGCCGCTATATCATCACCCCCGAAGAGGAAGCTCAGATCGTGCGCCCGCTCGCCTTCTGGATGCACAGGAATCGGCCAAGTGGCGTCGCTGTGGAAGCGGATGTCGAGGAGCAGATTGTGCGCGGCCTTGCCCGGCTGCGCGGCTGGGATCCGGGGTACGACGAAGGCCGTCAGGTCGCCGACTTCCTTAGCCGCATTCGAATACACTCCGGCATCATGATCGAGCGCGGACCGGGCCACTACGGCTTCCTGCATCTGCTATTCGAAGAGTATCTCGCCGGCTTGGAGCTGGTCGACGATCCGTACGACTCGGTAGAGCTCGTGCGTCAGTTCCGGCACGACTCGCGGTGGGAAGAGACCATACGCCTCGGAATTGCCTCGCTCTCGAAGGGCCACGCTGCGCGGTTGATCCGCATCGGCATTCTCGGACACGCAACCGCGCGCGAGCCTATCTCCGACCACATCGCCGCGCACGCCTCGCCTCACGAAGAACTCCTCTGGCGGGACCGCGCGCTGGCCTCCCGCTCCCTCGGCGACTGCGAGGCCGTGGACGCAGCGCTGGCGTCGGAGCTCGGCGCCGAGATGGCGCGGGGCCTGCTCGAATCGGCCGGACCGCGCGGTATCGCTTCGAGACTTTGGTTCCTTGGTTCGTCTGCGCTGTCCCTGCTGCTCCATGATGCGTCGGCCCGCGCGTTGCTCGCCCCGTTATGCGAAGCAACGCGAGATCCGAATAGGGCCGTTCGGAAAGCGGCCGTGCAGGCTCTCGGTGCGGTGGGAACGGGCTCGGAGGTGGCCCTGCAGGCACTGCTCGAAGCCGTCAAGGACGAGGACGACGAAATCCGCCTGGCCGCGGCGCAGTCGGTGGGCGTGGCGGGCCAGGGATCTGTGGCGGCCCTGCGCGCCCTGATCGAGGCTCTTCAAGACGGTGTTAGCGGGGTGCGATGGACGGCGGTTCAGGCTCTCGGTGCGGTTGGGCACCGTTCGGAGGCGGCCCTGCAGGCGCTGCTCGAAGCGAGCAAGGACGAGGATCGGCAAGTTAGGCAGGCCGTGGCACAGGCACTGGGCACGGCTGCCTTGGGATCCGAGACCGCCCTTCAGGTGCTGCTCGAAGCGGTTAAGAACGAGAGCCCATGGGTGCGGCAGGCGGCTGTGCATGCACTCGGCGCTGCAGGCCACGGATCGGAAGCGAGCCTGCGCGCCTTGCTGGAAGTGATGAAGGACGATGATTGGTGGATGCGCCAGACGGCGGCCCGGGCGCTCAGCGCGGCGGGCCAGGGATCTGAGGCGGCCCTCCGCGCCCTGATCGACGCTATCCAAGACGGTGTCAGCGGGGTGCGTTGGACAGCGGTTCAAGCTCTCGGTGCGGCCGGGCAGGGCTCGGAGTCGGCTCTGCAGGCGCTGCTCGAGGCCCTCAAGGATGAGGACAGCGACGTCCGTCAGGCCGCCGCGCAGGCGCTGAGTGAGGCGGGCCAGGGTTCGGAGGTGGCCCAGCGCGCCCTGATCCAAGCGCTCCAGGACAGCGGGCGGTGGGTGCGGCAGGCTGCGGCGGAGGCATTGGGAGCGGTGAGCCGGGGATCGGAAGCGGCCCTTCAGGCGCTGCTCGAAGCGATTAAGGACGAGGATTGGTGGGTGCGACAGGCTGCGGCTCGTGCGCTCGGACGCGCAGGTCAGGGATCGGATGTGGTCCTGCGCGCGTTGTACGCAGCTCTCGCGGATAGGGAGTGGCAGGTTCGGCAGGCGGCGGCGCGCGCGCTCGTCGTGGTCGGACAGGGATCGGAGGCGGTTACACACGCACTGGTCGAAGCAATCAAGGACGAGAACGCCGATGTGCGGCAGGCGGCGGCACAGGCGCTCGGCACGGCGGGCCAGGGTGCAGACACCGCCACGCTCGCGCTGCTCGCAACACTCATTGATAGGGAGTGGCAAGTGCGGCAGGCGGCGGCGGAGGCGCTCGGTATTGCCGGCAAGGGGTCGATTGCGGCTTTCGA
>DATGJU010000244.1:0-8446 GCA_035295045.1 Chthonomonadaceae bacterium | reverse complement strand
GTTCGACACGACGCGCCTCCCGTCTTATCCGCCCTGCTCTGCGGCCGCAGTCGGCCTGAGCTTCACCTCGCCGGCTGCGACGATGACCTCCAATTCGGTTGCGGCTGTCTGCTCCGCGCTTGCCAGGTCGTCGGCGAGGGAGACCAGGTCGTGGCCCGGCGGCACGGACTCGCCTTGCGCGGGCGGCACGCTCAGGCGCCAGCCCTCCTCCTGATCGCAGGAGACGAGGTCGCCGAAGTACCGAATCTCGTAGCGCGCCTCGCCGTGACGGTAGATGTTGGCGAGCGCACGATGCGTCGGGGAAGCCACCGTCGCCACCTTCTTCCGATGAATCGGGATCGGGCAGTCGCGCAGCTGGAACAGATCGTCGCGCGCTCCGGCCGCGGCGACTTCCAGCAGCGGGAGGGCCAGCTCGCGGGCCGCCTGCGCCGTCGGCGCGGAGATCGGGACCAGCGGCCACAACTGAACGCAGACTTCGGGCGGACGGTGCATTCCCGGGACGCTCTGGCGGATGAAGAACGCTTCGAATGTGTCCAGGTCGCGGCGCTGAACGACGAGCCTGGTCCTGTGGTCCCGCGAGTAGCGGCTGAGCCAGCCCCGCATCAGCGTAATCTCGTGCCAGGATGCCAACGGCGACCCCCCTCCGCGCTCGGCGTACGCCTGGCGCCTTTTGCGCACGCTCGCGGCGAGCGCCCGGCCCTGGCCGGGCGGGCTTCCGCGGACGAGGTGGTGCTCGCGTCGTTGGCGCGACAGCCGCGTTGTTCGCGTGGGGCCGGCGGGCACGGAGGCCCGGGCCTGCGCGGGGCGCGCGCCGCACGGCCGGGGCGCGTGGCCCGGCGCGGGCGCCGCCGGGGGCCTGAGCCGCCGCCCGGCTGCTTCGCCACGGCCGGAAACTCGCCAGGCGACATGCCCCGCTTCGCGGGCGGCCTGCGCCGCGGCCGGAAAATCGCCCGGCGACGGGCCCCGCCTTCGCGGAGGCTTGCGCCATCGTCGGAGGCGCGCCCCACCGGAGAAGCGTGTCCGCCGGGCTGTGGATGGGTGGCGCGGGAAGAGTCGGCGGCAGCGGCGACAGTGCGGGTGGTCTGGTCCCGCGTGCTGGAACAGAGCGCCTGCCTCGTCCTACAGGTGCAGGCGGCGGCCTGGGAACGGCGAGGGGGAACAGGGCGCGGGACTGCCGTCCGGCGTCAGGTCCCGCTCGTACCGCTGCTCTATAAGCGTTCGGGCCGCCCACTCCGTATTGGGCTTCTCCTCGACCAGCTCAAATCCCTCCCGCCGGTAGAGATTTGCCGCCTCCTCCAGCTCGCTGACGGTCCGGAGCGTGACCGAGCGATAGCCGCACGCCCGCGTGAACGCGACCGCCTCGCGGAGTAGCGCGGCGCCCACCCCCTTGCCCCGCCACGGCGGCGCGACCAGCAGCCAGCGGAGCTGCGCCCGGCCGCCGCCGGCATCGACGATCCCTACGCAGCCCGCGAGGCCGCCGTCCGCGTCCTCGGCCAGCCAGACGCGCTCGCGCGCCGGGTCGCTGTCCAGCACGAACGCCGCCAGTCCCTGTGCCACGTAGGCCTCGAAGCGCAGGCTGTACGCGCGGCCGTCCACGTATTCGCGAACGTGCGCGGCCAGGATGGCGGCAAGGTCGCCGGGGCGCAGCGCGGCGCGGAGCGCGAGGCGGCCGGAAGGGGTGTGTATCAGGGTCATCGGTGGCTCGCTTAGGCAAACATGTAGACAAAAAATTAGCCAGATCTGGCGAAGGTGGAATAAATTCGATCTTGAATAACGAGGAACCGATTACATTGCGGCACCAGCCGGAAAAGGAGTTGCCATGGACCTGAATAGGGCGATCCAAACGGGCGAGTTCGTGCGCGAGGCCGGAATCCCGACCGGGGGCGCGCCAAATCAATACGTCCCACCTCAGGGCTATCACGTCGTCGACGTGCTGTAAGCAAACGATCTCGCGACCGAGCTTGCACCTCTCAATAACCAGATAATAGTACCGATTGGCTACCTCGCACACGATCCGGCAGGCGCGGACGACTATGTTGTAGCGTTGCGAGGCACGGACTCCATTTGGGAATGGATTCAAGACGCGCGGTTTCTGAAGACGCCCTTTACGTATACCCCGCAGGCGGGCAACACAGAGGACGGATTCACGTCCATGTACGGGTCGCTGGGCACCAATCCGGCCGGCGGTCCCCTGCGTGCCGTAACCTCGATTGCCGCCCAATTGGCTGGCAAACCGCGGGCCACCCTGCGAATCACTGGTCACAGCCTTGGCGCCGCTCTCGCTACACTACTCGCCATCGACGTCGCCGCGAGCGGTGCGTTTACTAGCCCGGAAGTCTACACTTTCGCAAGCCCGTACGTCGGCGACCAGCAGTTCGTGAACGCCTACAACCATTATGTCGCGAACACGTGGCGGATCGCAAACCAGGTGGACATCGTCACGCACGTTCCGCCGCGGCTGTTCTTCGGCTATGAGCACGTGGGCCATGGGTTCCTGCTGAATTCGGCGGGCTCGGTCCGGATTGATATTGCCTGCAACCATTCGCTCGCCACTTACCTTCATCTGCTCTCGGTTCTCGCCGGAATACCCGTGCTGCCAGTGGACCCCGGCTGCTAGTAAGGCGGCAGCCGGGCCGGGTCGCGGCGACAGGACGCAGGAAGCCGTCTATTTGCACTAATGAATGCCAACAGACAGTAGGCGCTTGCATGCCCGATGTTCTACCCCCGCCTTCCGCGTTTGCGAACGCGCTGATTACGGTCGCAGGTGCTCAGTATGACCAGTTTCATCCATTCAAGGAGGGCGAAGAGCCGCTTCGATCGCAGATTGAGAAATACTGGCAGGCGGTCGGCGAGCCATTTCCGGGCGTTGGCGTCGCCTGGTCGGCGGTTTTCATTTCTTACTGCGTTAAGATGGCGGGTGCTACAAAATCGGAATTCACGTTGTCGTCCGAGCATTCCGTTTTCGTTTATGACGCGATCCACCACCCAGGGGCGTTTAAGGGCCTGGATATAAGCTCCGCAGCCGTGCGCGTTGGCGACATTATCCAGAATAGCCGAGGACGTATACGTCGTGACTTCGCCTATGCGGTACTTCATAGAAACTACGCATCGCATTCGGCGATCGTCGTGGATCGCGGGGAGGACAACAGGGGCACGTACGCCATGGTTGTTGGCGGCAACGAATCGAATTCCGTTGCGCGCTCGGTGGTCCGGTTGAACGAGGACGGCACGGTACGGTACACTTGTTGCAGCGCAGCAATAGCCCGTATATGTGCATACTCCAGAATATCAAGTAGGGCGTCGATTCATGTGTGGAAACGGCAAATCAAAGTAGGGGCACGACATTATGACCCGTATGGCGATCTTTGCGGAGCTCCTCGGCGAACGACGGCAGAAGTAGAAACGGGGTCCCGGTCGCCTGGCCGGGACCCCATTTATCTAGTTTACGAGCTGCTGGCGCTCCGCGTAGCGGAAGATCGCCGTCCGCTCCTCCTCGGTGAATTCGCGGACTTCGGAGCAAACATACAGCTTGTGATTTTTGCACCACTGAACGAACTGCTCGTCGGAAAAGAGATAGACCCACTCCGGTGCGCGCTGTTTCTTCTCGTTCGGGGCGCCGGTATTCGCCTGCGCCATCTCTGTACCCTGCCTTCCGACCGTTTCGCCGGTCGAATTGGATAAAAAGGGAACAGAGCGCACACTTCGCTCTGTTCCTCACGGTTGATGCGATCCTTGGGGCGCGGATCGGTCCCGGATGGGAACGATCCCGTTTCGCCGCGGCCTACTCCAGCGTTATCTGGAGCAGCAGCGTCTGCGCATGGCCGTCCGGGCTCTGGCGGCGCACGACCACCGGGACGACGGACCCGCTCTTCAGGCCGCGCGCCACGTCGGTGAGCTGCTGCGCGTCGGCGATCGGCTTGCCGTTCAGCCGCGTCACCAGGTCGCCGGACTGGAGGCCGGCCTCCTGCGCCGGGCTGCCCGGTATCACGCTGACGATGGCCGCGCCGGACTTCACGGTGTCCTTGAGGCCGAGCTGCTGGCGCACGTCCGCGTCCGACGCGTTCGCCACCTGAACGCCCAGCTTGCCACGCGGCGTCTCGCGGTCCGGCGTCTGGTCGGTCGCCGCAGCGATCTTCTCCGCGGGCGCCGCCTCGATGGTCGGCGTCAGCGAGACGTTGTGGCCGTCGCGCTTCACGATCACGTCGACGCGCGTTCCGGGCTGGCTCCGGGCAACCATGTCGCGCAGCGTAACGTCGTCCATGATGGGCTTGCCGTTGTACCGAACGATCACGTCGCCGACCTGGAAGCCGGCGCGAGCCGCCGGGGAACTGTCGTCCACCACGCGGACGAGCGCGCCGTCGGTGACGCCGTACTGCTGCTTCTCGTCAAAGGTCGGGGTCACGGGAACCAGGCCGAGGTAGCCGCGCGTAACCGATCCCTTGTTGATGAGCTGATCGACGATGTATCTCGCCGTGTTGGCCGGGATGGCGAAGCCGATACCGGCGTTCGTGCCGCTTGGCGACTCGATCGCGACATTTAAGCCGACGACACGGCCATAGATGTCTACCAGCGGACCGCCCGAGTTGCCGGGATTGATGCTGGCATCGGTCTGGATCAGGCTGGAGTAGAACCGCCCGTCGGTGCCCTCCCCGATCGCCTCCTGGCGGTGCAGCGAGGAGACCACGCCAACCGTCATGGTGTCGCTCAGGTTGAACGGGCTGCCGAACGCGATGGCCCACTGGCCGATCTTGACCTTGTCGGAATCGCCCATCTCGGCGGCGGGCAGGTTGTTCGCCGGGATCTTGACCAGCGCGAGATCGCTGCGAAAATCGCGGCGCACCTGGCCGACGAACTCGCGGCCATCCTGTAGATGCACGGTCACCTTGTCCGCGCCCTCGACCACGTGGTCGTTCGTCAGGATATAGCCGTCGCTCCGCACGATCACGCCGGAGCCGCTGGCCACGGCGCGGCGCGGATAAGATGGGCCGAAGTTAAAGCCCTGCCCGTTGCGCGGAATCTGGAGACCGCCGTTCGGACCGCCCTGGAACGGGAAGACGAACCCGCCATTGCCGTCGAACTGCTCCTGACGGAATTGAGCGGGCGACTTGATCGTCTGCCGGCTCTGAATGAACACGACCGAGGGTCGAAGCTTTTCCGCGACCTGCTCGAACGAGTTCTGCGTGGAGAGCGCCTGCACCGATGGCTGGACCGGCGGCGGCGGCTCGACGGCGTTGCCGCGAAGCCCGATCGCGGCGACCGCGCCCAGCGCGAACACGGCCGGTATCACCACGGCGCGCGGCACTGCATTTTGCCAACGCGAAGCATTCATTGTCGTATTGCTCCTATTTCGAAAGTAAACGGAAGCGCACAGGCTTCCGCGATGACGAGGCTGCGCTCTTTACACAGGCAGATTGTTGCTGCCGGTTCGTGCGCCGCGTCGCTCCTATTCTCTATTTTGTCAATACGGCGGCAGGGTATATCGGTGTTTCCGAAAAAACAAAAAAAGGCGGATAATTTGGGGTTGGGAGAGACAGGCAGTCTGTAATCGGCAGTCGGCAGTAGGAAATGTGGTACGAGGTCGGGTGGATCGACAAGAGACAGTTACCGGGCTCGTCATCACGGCCGACGAGCCAGGAAGCAGCAACAGGCCACACGGTTATCAGCTACGATTCACACCGGAGTTACGAGCAGCAGCACCTCCTCCACCACGTGGGGGATGAGGCAGAGGGGAACGAGGGCAACCCGCGCGGCGGTCGCGCCGGAGCGAAGAGCGAAGGCGCCGTCGATAACGAACACGGGGTCCGCATCCGGCTCGGAGCGCTCAAGCTCTGCCTCGCGGACGGCTCCGCACGCCTCCAGGAGGGCCCCCGCGGCGTCAGGCGCAAACAGATCGCCGACCGAGAGGCCCAGCGCTGTGGCTTCCTCGATGCCGGTCCAGGCCGCGATCGCGCCGTTCCAGCGGACGACGCCGCCAGACTCGTTCACGGCCAGGCAGGGATGCAGCGTGTGGCGCACCAGCGAATCGAGGGCCGCGCGAGTCGCTTCGGCGACACGGCGGGCCTGTTCGGCGTTGGCGCGCTGGACAGCCAGGTCCGTGCGCTCGGCGGCGGCCACTTCGGCCGCAAGCGCGCCGGGCGCCACGCGCGCTCGACGCGCGGCCTGGCTTCGCGCTGCCGTGGAGAGCGCGACCGCGGTCTGCTTGATCGATGAGAAGACCGTCGGCCGATCGGGCTCGGTGGCGCGCTCGCCCTCGGCGTTCGAGAGCGTGAGCTTCGGTTTCGCGGCGGGATCGTCGATAACGGACGCGGTCTTAGGCACGAGCGTCTCTTCCTCTCGTTCGGCAAGCGCGGCTCGTCGTTGGCCGGCGCGCGCGCAATGCTTGCCGCTGTTCCTTTGTGAAATGGATCCTGCGCGATGCTCCGCGCAGCGCATCTTTACCATTATGGCACGTGGTGTGCGGGACTGGAGAACCACTTCAGGGCAGTTCCCGCCGCCCCGCGATACCTGAGGGTGTATGAGCGCCAGGGCGCTCCCATGCCGCCGCCGGACAGTCAGTCCGAGCCTGTGGCGCCTTTATGCGCGGCTGCGCCAGCCACCATGAGAAGGATGCGCATGAGGTACGACATTGAGCTCTGGACGAGAAAATACGTGAGGATGGTATGCAGAACGAGGCCCAGCACGCTCCAGTTCACGCACCACTTGCCGATGGCCTGCTTCTGCCGGTCTTCCAGCATGACGAACACCCAGCCGACAGGCAGCGCGAGGAAGGGAATCGTGAGCGCGAAGGCCACTGCGGCCCGCTTGGCGGCGCTGTGGTCGCCCGCCGGCGCCGGGGAGTAGGCCGCGGGGGCAGGCTGGCTGTAGGCGGCTTGCGAGGCGAGCCGCTCCTGTGCGTACGGCGCCGGCTGCGCAACGGGAGCCGTCCCGGCGGTCACCGGCTGCATGGGCGCGGCGATTCCGTTGGAGCCGACCGGCGCGCCGCATTTCCAGCAGGAGGTCACCGTATCGAAGTTGTTGGCGCCGCATCGCGGGCAGGCGATGCGGCCGGCGCGCTGCGCCATGGCGTCTCCCCTCAGGCCGGCCCGCTAGCCGGCGCACACCGACGTATTCCACACGATCGACTGCGAGTCCGGCGCCCCGACAGCCGATACCGAACATCCGAAGTCACAACACCACCAACAGCGGATTCTCAAGCAGCTCCTTGAGCCGCTGCAGGAACCGCGCTGCCGGGGCGCCGTCCAAGATGCGGTGATCGAAGGAGAGGCACAGATTCATCATCGAGCGGACGGTGACCGCCTTGTTGACGACCACCGGCTTGTCGGCGATGCGGCCGACGCCCAGGATGGCCGCCTGCCCGGCGACGATGATCGGGTCGAACACGTCGATGCCGAACGCGCCGAGGTTCGTGATGGTGAAAGTGCCGCCCGCGAGGTCGTCCGGCGTGAAGCGGCCGGCCCGCGCGCGCTCGACGAGCTGTTTCAGCTCCGCCGAGATCGCGCCGAGCCCCTTCTGGTCCGCCGCCTTTATCACGGGCACGATCAGCCCCTCGTCCAGCGCCACGGCGACGCCGATGTTCTTGTCGGCGAGCAGGCGGATCTCGTCGCCGGCCAGCGTCGCGTTAAGGAGCGGATGCTCGGTCAGCGCGCGCGCCGCCGCCTTGACCAGGATGTCGGTGTACGAGAGGCGGACGCCGTTCGCCTTTTCGACGGCGGGCAGCGCCTGCGCGCGGAATTCGGCGCAGGCGGTCATGTCGACTTCGAGCGTCAGGGTGACGTGCGGCGCCGTGAAAGCCGACTTTACGACGTTCTCCGCGATACGCTTCCGGATGCCGCCCAGCGGGATCACGGCGGCGCCGGCGGATTCGGCAGGCTGCGCCGCGGGCGCCGATTCCGCGTGGCGCCGCACGTCCTCGCTGCGGACGCGGCTGCCGGGCAGGCCGAGCGCCAGGCTGTTCAGATCCACGCCCAGGTCGTCCGCCATGCGCGCCGCCAGGGGTGTCGCGCGGGCCGCGGCGCGCGGACCGGCCGCGCCGTCGATCTGCGCCGCGGAGCGCTCGACGTAGGCCGCCACGTCGCGCTCCACGATGCGGCCCTGCGGCCCGGTGCCGAGGCCGGCGAGCGCGAAGATCGGCACGCCCTGCTCGTCGGCGCGCCGGCGCGCGCGGGGCGAGATCAGGATGGGCGCGCGCGCCGCCGCGGGCGCCTTCGCCGGCGGAAGGTCGCGCGCCAGCAGGTCGGAGGTCGGGACACCCGTCGTGGCGGCCTGGCCGGCGACGCCGCCGTTCGCCGGCGCGCCGGCAAGCTCTTCGATCGACTCGTCCGCGGCGGCGATGATGGCGATGGGCGTTCGAATGGCGACCAGCGTGTCCGGCGCGGCCAGGAGGCGGCGGAGCACGCCGGATGCCGGCGATTCGACCTCCATGGTGGCCTTGTCGGTCTCGATCTCC
>DATGJU010000243.1:0-3031 GCA_035295045.1 Chthonomonadaceae bacterium | reverse complement strand
AGCGGCAGAAGACGCCCAACGAGATCGCGCTCTCGATCCTGCTCTCCGGCCTGACGATCATCTTCCTGTTCGCGACTGTCACGCTGCTGCCCTACGCCATCTATAGCGTGCGCGCGGCCGGAGCCGGGTCGCCGCCGTCGATAACGGTCTTGATCTCGCTGCTCGTCTGCCTGATCCCGACCACCATCGGCGGGCTCCTCTCCGCCATCGGTATCGCCGGCATGGACCGGGTGATGCAGCACAACGTGCTTGCAATGTCCGGCAAGGCGGTCGAAGCGGCCGGCGACGTGGACACGCTGCTGCTCGACAAGACGGGCACGATCACGCTCGGCAACCGGCAGGCGGCGGAGTTCATTCCGCTGCCGGGCGTCGAGGTAAACGAGCTGGCGAACGCGGCGCAGCTCTCCTCGCTCGCCGACGAGACGCCGGAGGGCCGCTCGATCGTGGTCCTGGCGAAAGATAAGTACGGCCTGCGCGGGCGCGAGCTGAGCGACCGCGACGCGGAGTTCATCCCATTTACGGCCCAGACCCGAATGAGCGGCGTGAACGTGAACGGCTCGATGATTCGCAAGGGCGCGGCGGCGTCCGTCACGCAGTGGGTGGCGGATCAGGGCGGGCGCGTGCCGGGCGAGCTGGACGAGATCGTGCGGACGATATCGTCGGCCGGAGGAACGCCCCTCGTGGTCGCCGTAAACGACAAGGCCCTGGGCGTCATCTACCTGAAGGACATCGTCAAGGGCGGCATGCGGGAGCGGTTCGACCAGCTTCGCGCCATGGGCATCAAGACGGTGATGATCACCGGCGATAACCCGCTCACGGCCAAAGCAATCGCGGACGAGGCGGGCGTGGACGACTTCCTGGCCCAGGCGACGCCGGAAGACAAGATGGCGCTGATCAAGCGAGAGCAGACTGGTGGACGGCTCGTGGCTATGACGGGCGACGGGACAAACGACGCCCCGGCGCTCGCCCAGGCCGACGTGGGCGTCGCGATGAACACCGGCACGCAGGCGGCCAAAGAGGCCGGCAATATGGTCGACCTGGACAGCAATCCGACGAAGCTGATCGAGATCGTCGAGATCGGCAAGCAGCTTCTGATGACTCGGGGCGCGCTGACGACTTTCAGCATTGCCAACGACGTGGCCAAATACTTCGCGATCATCCCCGCGATGTTTATGACCACGTACCCGGCGCTCAGCGCGCTCAACGTGATGCACCTGGCGACTCCGAACTCGGCTATTCTGGCGGCGGTGATCTTTAACGCCCTTATCATCATCGCGCTGATACCGCTGGCGCTTCGCGGCGTGGCATACAGACCGATGGGTGCAGGCGCCGTACTCCGGCGCAACCTGCTGATCTACGGCGTTGGGGGACTGATCGCGCCATTCCCGGGCATCTGGATCATTGACCGCCTGCTGGTGCTCTTGCACCTTGCCTGATGCGTTCCGGGCGGGCCTGCATGGTCGCGCCCGGAAGAGGAGATACTTGCGATGTTTCAGCAACTGAGGCCGGCCGTGATGAGCGTGCTGGTCATGACGATAGCCTTCGGGCTCGTATTTCCGGCGGTGATCACCGGGGTCGCGCGCGTCGCCTTCCCCAGACAGGCCGGCGGAAGCCTGGTTGTAAGAGACGGCAAGGTGATCGGCTCGGACCTGATCGGGCAGAGCTTCGCCGCTCCCGGCTACTTCCACCCGCGGCCCTCCGCGGCGGGAAACGGCTATGACGCGTCCAACTCCGGCGGGACGAACCTGGGGCCGACCAGCGACAAGCTGATCAACGGCGTCCACAAGAGGCTGGCGAACGGCAAGGACGATCCGGGCAATTTCGACGGCATCAAGGACCTGGCGGCGGCGTACCGCAAGGAGAACGGGCTGGCCGCGGACGCGCCGATCCCTGCTGACGCGGCGACGCGCTCCGCAAGTGGCCTGGACCCTAACATCTCCCCGGCGAACGCAGAGGTGCAGGTTAAGCGCGTGGCCGCGGCGCGGGGGCTCTCGGGGGAGGCGGTGCGGCAGATCGTGGCGCGGAACACGGAGGGGCGCGACCTGTGGGTGCTGGGGGAGCCGCGTGTGAACGTACTCCGCGCCAATCTAGCCTTGGACTCGGCCGCGCCCGGCAAGTCCGGCACGGCGCCCGCGAAATGACCGGCTGATCCGGTTTTTGCGCCGTAATCAGCCGCAACTTCTGGTCCGGCCCGGTTTGACGTTCAACGTCAGTGACGGGAATGATGGCGGCTTGTAATCGGCGCTTCCCGCCACTTCGACGGCGCTGTCCGCGGGACCGGGGATCGTAACGCTGGAAGGATAGGTCGCCCGCAACGGTAAACAAGTCGCCATGCGAAGCCTGCGAACGCAACTCTTGCTCAGCCATCTGGCCCTCCTTACGCTGCTGGCGGTCGTCATGGCCGGAGCGGTGATGGACTTCCTGCGGCTCGGCAAATCGATCGACCGAATCTTGAAGGATAACTACAAGAGCGTGATCGCGGCACAGCGAATGAAGGAGACGCTGGAGCGGCAGGACAGCGCGGCCACATTCCTGCTCGCCGGCCAGGTCCAGAAGGCCCGCGAGCAGTACCAGACGAACGCACCGCTATTTCGTGAGGCCTACGAGACCGAGGCGCACAACATCACCGAGGTGGGCGAGCAGCAGGCGGCAGACGACATCGGGCGGCTCTCCGAAACCTACAGACGCCAGATCGAGGCTCTGCTCTATGCCGATCCGCCCATGGCGCCGGATCGCGCCCGGCGGTACTACTTCGGGACGCTGGAACCGTTGTTCCAGCAGATCAAAAGCCGTGCGCAGGACGTGCTGGACATGAACCAGGACGCCATCGTGCGCGCCGACGAGCGGGCGAAGAGCGAGGCGCGCCGCGCCGCGCTGATGGGCGTCGGAATTGCAGCCGGGGCCGTTCTTCTCGCCCTCCTCTTCGTCACGCTGACGACGCGGGCGGCGCTTGCGCCGCTGCGCGCCGTGGCGCGCCAAGCGGAGGAGATCGGGGTCGGACACCTGAACCAGCGGATCGAGCTGAACCGGA
>DATGJU010000242.1:0-3192 GCA_035295045.1 Chthonomonadaceae bacterium | reverse complement strand
GCGAAGACGGTCACGATGGCGATGACACAGACCGATGGCAGGTCCACGGGCGTCAGGGTGAGGTGCAGCACCACCTTGCCGATTCCGAACAGGATGGCCGTCTGGATGAGGCCGATGAAACCACGCGCGAGCATCTTGCCGAAGAGCACCTGACCGCGCGATATCGGCGCGCTCAGCATCCGGCGAAGCGTGCCTTCCTGCCGTTCGTAGAGCAGCGTCGCGGCCACACCGTTTGCCAGCGTGAACACAAAGTAGACCGCGAAGCCGGGGATGAACAGATCGCCGGCCGTCAGGCTGGACTCTCGGGCAGCCTGGACCGTGTCGAACACGACGGCCGGCTTCGCGTTCCCGGCCGCGCCGCTCTGCTCGGCCGCCTTGCGAAACGGCTCTGGAACCCGCGCTATCGCGGCGCTGCGGTAGAGAGGCGCCGTCGTGCGCTGGAGCGCGCCGTTCACGGCGCCCTGCGCCATCGTGGCCATGTCGCTCTGCGCCGGATCCACGTAGCGCGTAATGTGCGCCTGCTGCGGCGCGGGCGTCCCGCTCGCGGCCGCCACGGCCGCGTCCAGCCGCTCGGAGAAGTCAGCGGGGATCACCAGCCCCATCGGCTGGTCCCCCTTCTTAATGCGCCGGGCGACGGCCTCCGCGCCCTTCGGCTCCTGCTCGACTGTCAGCCCGATCTTGCCGAGCGCGTCCTCCAGCTCACGGCCGTGCGCGCCCCGGTCCAAATCCGCGACGAGGATCTTGACCGTCGGCATCGCGGTGCGTCCACGCCCGCCAAAGACGGCGCCGAATATCGCAGTAAATATCAGCGGAAAGCCGAACAGAAAGACCAGCGCGGAGCGATCGCGCATCAGTATTCGCAAATCCTTCCGCGCGATGCTCAACAGTGGCGTCAACGTAGGTCTCCCTGTTCAGGTATTCAGGTGTTCCGGTACTCGGGTATTCAGGGATCCGGCGGCGTGGGCGCAGTTGCCCGAACACCCGAATACCTCAAGACCTGAACAGCTGCCGCCGTCCGCTAGTCCCTCAGCGACTTGCCCGTTAGCGACAGGAACACGTCTTCCAGGTTGGGCTGCTTCACGTCCAGCCGCTGGAACACGATATGATTCTGCGTGAGCGCCTGCACTACGGCGGGCATGGCGGTCTCCGGCCGGTCGGCGCGGATCCGTATCGCGGAGTGCGCGTCGTCGCCCTCGCCGGTGGTCGCCAGCTCGACGTCGCGGACCTGCGCGCCCTGGCGAAGCTGCTCCAGCATGGCCGGCATCGCCACGGCAGCGGGCGCCAGCCCTATCTCGATCAGCGCGCCGCCCATTCGGGCCACCAGGTTGTCCACGGTATCGCAGGCGACGAGGCTGCCCGCGTCCATGATCCCTACGCGGTCGCAGAGCGCCTCGACCTCCTCCATGTAGTGGCTGGTATATAGGACCGTTAGTCCCTTGCGGTTCAGCTCACGCACGCCCTCGAAGATGTGGTTGCGCGACTGTGGGTCGACGCCGACGCTCGGCTCGTCGAGCAGCAGCACGCGGGGATCGTGCATCAGGCCGGCGGCCAGGTTGAGCCGGCGCTTCATTCCGCCGGAGTAGTCGTCGGCCAGCGAGGCGGCGCGCTCCGTCAGTCCGACGAGATCGAGCATCGCCGCCGTCCGCTCGGCAAGCGGCGCGCCCGTGAGACCGTAAAGCTGGCCGAAGAACTCCAGGTTCTCGCGGCCGGTAAGTTTCTTGTAGATGGCGAGCTCCTGCGGAACGATGCCGATCAGCCGGCGAGTCGCGGTCGACGTATCGTTGGCCGGCCGCCCGCCGACCTCGATCGTGCCCGCGTCGGGCGGCATCAGCCCGGCGATCATGCTGATCGTCGTCGTCTTGCCGGCGCCATTCGGGCCGAGCAGCCCAAAGATCTCGCCGTCGTGGATGTCGAACGAGATCCCCTTGACGGCCTCGAAGCTGCCGTAGCTCTTGCGCAGTCCTTTGATGGTTATGATTGGCTTGTCCTGAGGTGACGCCCGAATTCGGTCCATTCCGGGAGACGTTCGGTCTACCCGCACGGTTTCGCTAAGGATTCTACCGCACGCGGGTAGAATTGGACATCTGCGGACCGGAACGGACCGCCGGGCCGAGCAAGAGAAGGAGCGAGCATGGAGCTGCGAGACAAGGTGTGCCTGGTTACGGGCGGGACGCGCGGGATCGGTGCCGCGACGGCAGTGGAGCTGGCCCGGCGCGGCGCGCACGTGGCCGTCTGCGGCCGGAGTCCGGACGCGGAGGCGGAGGAGGTGGTCCGTCAGGCGGAGGCGGCCGGCCGCCGATGCCTGCTCATGGCCGCCGACATGGCGAAGCCGGAGGACGCGCGTCGCTGCGTCGGCCAGACCGTGGAGGCTTTCGACCGGCTGGACGTTCTGGTCCACGCAGCGGGCGGGCCGGCCAAGGGCACGCTGCTGGAGGTGGACGAGTCGATCTGGTACCACGCCTTCGACGTGCACGTCCACGCGGTCTTCCACCTCTGTCGCGCGGCCGTACCGCACATCAAGTGCCAGGGCGAGGGCGCGATCGTTCTAGTTGGATCGACGGCCGGCCGCCTGGGCGTGATCGGCGCGGCGGCCTACGCCACGGTAAAGGGCGCGCTGGTCCAGCTTACGCGCTGCCTCGGCCGCGAGCTTGCGAACGACAACATCCGTGTCAACTGCGTGGCGCCCGGCGTGATCACCACCCGCTTCCACGATATCATGGGCCTGACGCCCGAGGCGCGCAAGAACAACTTGGACAACCGGATTCCGCTGCACCGCGAGGGCACGCCGGAGCAGGTGGCCCAGGTGATCGCCCTCCTCGCCGAAAACGACTACATGACCGGCGAAACCATCACCATCGACGGCGGCCTGACGAGCCGAATTGCGTAGGGCCACCGTCGCATCCCCGCGTTACTAACGTTACTAATCTGTTTATAATTCCGGCGACAACGGGGTACACTTGACGATGACTCGGAATGATCTTGGAGGCAAGAATTGAGCGTGTTGAGGATTAGCGAGACCGCGCATCGCAGCCTGCGCGAAATCGCGCGGATGGAGCGTAGGCCCATGCAGGCAGTGCTGGACACCGCAATCGAAGCCTACCGACGGCAGGCCTTTCTCAAAGGCCTCAACGCCGATTTCGCAGCGTTGCGCTCGGACGCGGAGGCGTGGCGCGAAGAGGAGAGCGAACGAGC
>DATGJU010000241.1:0-7761 GCA_035295045.1 Chthonomonadaceae bacterium | reverse complement strand
CGCCAGCTCGATGTACGCCCGGCGGCCGATCCACTTGCTCACGTTCTGAGCGTGCCACTGCATCGCGTCGCCGCTGGTTACCGGGAATTTCAGCCCACCGTAGATCGGGTCCTGGATGAGCTGCAGACCGTGCAGAATCATCCGGACTTCGCCGCCGACGCCTCCGGCGTGGAACAAAATGTACTTATGCTCGATCGTAAACGTACGGGACCGGAGCACGCCGTGCAGCCGGTCGGACAGACGGCCGCTATCGGCGACTCCGGACGAGGCGTCGCGCACCACCTCGGTCCCCGACGCGGTTGTCACCGTTCGCGCCGCGCCGCGCAGCGGACCGGTCCCGAACGCCTGTCCGGTCACCGACCAGCCGGAGTAGTCGGACCGCGAGAAGTCCTCGAACAGCGCTGCGCCGGGCGGATCGCGGGGCGGCTCCGGCTGGACGTCGCGAGCCGCGCGGCGCAGGATACCGTCGCGGCGAGCGGCCAGGCCGGCGAGCGCATCGAGCGCCGGGCGCAGCCTCTCCGGTGAATCCAGGTCGGTCAGCTGGTAGCGCGAGCTGCGCAGGAAGCCTGCGAGCGCGTAGTAGTCCTTTGTCGAGATGGCGTCGAACTTGTGATCGTGGCAGCGCGCGCAGCCCAGGCCGAGGCCGAGGAACGCCTTCCCGAACACATCGATCTGGTTGTCGATCCGGTCGGCCTCGTCCTGGAGGATATCGACGGGAGAGTGCGTCCCCTCGCCCAGCCACCAGAAACCCGTGCCCAGGATAGATTCGTTGAATCCGGCGCCGGGATTGCGCCGCGGATCCGGTATCAGGTCGCCGGCCACATGCTCTTCGACAAAGCGGTCATACGGCACGTCCGCGTTGAGCGCGCGGATCACGTAATCGTGGTACTGATACGCGCCCGGCTTATCGTAGTCCGCCTCGTGGCCGTACGTCTCCGCGTACCGGACCAGATCGAGCCAGTGGCGCGCCCAGCGCTCGCCGTAGGCCGGCGAGGCCAGCAGCCGATCCACCACCTTCTCGTAGGCATTGGGAGCGCTGTCCTGCAGGAATGCGTCGATCTCGTCCTGGGTCGGAGGCAGGCCGGTCAGGTCGAAGGTGACGCGCCGCAGGAGGGTGCGCCGGTCTGCCGGCGGCGCGGGCGTGAGGCCGCGCGCCTCCAGGCGGGCGAGAATGAAGGCGTCGATGGGATTGCGGACCCAGGCGCGGTTCTTGACCGCCGGTATCGAGGGCGCGCGGATCGGCTGCCACGCCCAATGGTGCGCCGCCCGCTCCTTCAGGTTGAACGGCGGCCGCGTTGCGGGCGGCGCGGAAGCGCCTCCGGGCCAGGGCGCGCCCACTCTTATCCACTGCTCGACGAGTGCGATCTTGTCCGCCGGCAGCCGACCTTTCGGCGGCATCGCGGGCGCTCCGGCTGCGCCGCGCAGCGCCGCAATGAGCAGGCTCTTTTCGGGACTGCCCGCGATAAGCGCAGGCCCGCGGCCGCCTCCCCGCAGGGCCATCGCGCGGCTGTCCAGCCGCAGGCCGCCCTGCACCGGCCGGCTGGCCGCGGAGTGGCAGCTGAGGCAATGCTCTACAAGGAGCGGCCGGACCTGCTTTTCGAACAGCTCGACGCCTTCCGACGCCGAATCCGCGCTCGCTTGCGGGGAAGGAAGAAGCAGCAGAATGTGGAACAATCCGACCATCACGATCAGATTGAATTGCCGTATCGACAAGCCGTCTTCCTTTCGCCTTCGCGGCGGCAGCAGGTGATGCCTTATTCTACCCGGAGAGGGGTGCCGCCCACCTACCCCCAACCCCCTCCCGCAAGCGGGAAGGGGCGAGTCCTGAGATGCCTGCACCCCGCGAGCGCACCCAGAGCGTACCCGGGGCAAATGCGGACTCTCCCCCTTCCCGCTTGCGGGATGGCGGGTACCCACGCGCGGATGGTGGGGTTAGCTCCGCTCACGCATTCCTCACGTTAACATGTTAGAATAGTCAGCGCAGACGTTGTTTCGCAAATGAAAGGTGGCAATATGACCTCATCGCTTCTCGCGAACCTGCCGCGCAAGGCGGCGCCGCTCGCGTCGGTCGTGGCGCTAACGCTCGCAGCCTGGGCGGCGCCTTCCGCGGCGCGGGCGCAAAGCGCATCCGTCACGACACTCTCCGGCCATCGTCCCCCCATCGTCACCCAATCGGCGCCAGTCTCCCGCGTGGCGTCGACCGAAAACATACAGCTCGCCATCACGCTGCCGGTCTACAACCAGGCGGCGCTTACCGACTTCATCCGGCGAGTCTACACACTCGGCGATCCGCTCTACGGCCAGTTCATGACGCCGCAGACGTTCGCCTCGCGCTTCGGCCCAACCGAGGCGGACTACAACGCGGTATCCGCATTCGCGAAAGCCAGCGGTCTCACGGTGACCGCAACGCATGGCAATCGGCTTGTCCTCGACGTGTGCGGCCCCGCCGCCACAGTAGAAAAGGCTTTCCAAACGCGGCTGCTTACCTACCGCTCGCCGTCCGGCACCCTGTTCCGCGCCTCGGAGGCCGAGCCGAGCGTGCCGAGCGCCATTGCGGGAAAGATTGAGGCGATCGTCGGACTGGACACCGCGGGCGTTTGGAAGCCTCACCTGGTGATCCGGTCCGGCGGTCCGGCAACGACGCGTTCCGTCAATCCGCACGGCGGCGGCGGACCCGGCGGCGGCCTGACTCCGGCCAATATCCGGAGCGCCTACAACCTCACGAGCACCGGCACCGGCGCCGGCCAAACGCTGGCGGTGTTCGAGCTTGCCGGCTACCACGCCAGCGACATCTCCGCCTACGAGCAGGCGTTCGGACTTGCGAGCGTTCCGCTGCAGAACGTTCTGGTGGACGGCGCTTCCGGCGCGTTCGGCTCCGGCTCGGATGAGGTGACGCTCGACATCGAGATGATGGCCGCGCTCGCGCCGGGCGCCAGCAAGATCGTGGTCTACGAGGGCCCTAACTCCAACGCCGGCGTCATCGACACGTATAACCGGATCGCGACCGACAACCTCGCCAAGCAAGTAAGCACCTCCTGGGGACTGGACGAGACGCAAACCGGGGCGACCACGCGCAACGCCGAGAACGCGATCTTCCAGCAGATGGCGGCGCAGGGCCAGGCGATCTTCGCCGCGGCCGGCGATTCGGGCGCCTACGACAACGGCTCCACGCTGTCCGTGGACGATCCCGCCTCGCAGCCCTACGTCACCGGCTGCGGCGGCACGACGCTGACGACCGGCGCGAACGCCGTCTACACGTCGGAGAAGACCTGGAATGGCGGCTCGATCAGCCGCGGAGCGGGCGGAGGCGGGATCAGCAGGTTCTGGCCGCTGCCTTCCTACCAGACCGGCGCCGTGTCGGCCGCGTCCAAGGGATCGACCTCTTTCCGCAACGTCCCGGACGTTTCGCTCAATGCCGATCCAAACACGGGATACTCGGTCTACTATCAGGGCGCCTGGTACATCTTCGGCGGCACGAGCTGCGTCGCGCCGCTCTGGGCAGCCTTCACCGCGCTGGTGAACCAGCAGCGCGCGGCGGCGGGCGCAAATCCGATCGGGTTCGTGAATCCTTCGCTCTACACGATCGCGACCGGCACGCACTACTCCGCCGACTTCCACGATATCGCGGACAATAGCACGAACCTGTACTATCCCGCGGTCACTGGCTTCGACGAGGCCACCGGCTGGGGCTCCTTCAACGGCGCCAGCCTTCTCGCCGATCTTGCCGGCTCCAGCGGATCGACGGGCGGCGGATCGGGTGGCGGTTCGGGCGGCGGATCCGGCGGCGGGACGGTCACGCAGCTTCTCGGCAACCCCGGGTTTGAGAACGGCCTGAACGCCGCCCCGTGGTCCGCCACGGCCGGCGTTATCACCAACTCCACGGCCGAGCCGGCGCATGGCGGCACGTGGAAGGCCTGGCTGGACGGCTACGGCCGAGCGCACACCGACTCGATCTCGCAGAACGTTACGATCCCGGCGACGATCACAACGGCGACGCTCTCGTTCTATCTGCACATCGACACGGCGGAGATCTCATCGTCGCCGAACGACACGCTGACCGTCCAGGTCCGCAGCTCGAGCGGCGCCGTCCTGGCTACGCTTGGCGTCTACTCGAACGTGAACGCGGCGCCCGGCTACTCGCAGAAGACGTTCGACGTAAGCGTGTTCAAGGGCAAGGCCATCCAGGTCTACCTGGTCGGCGTGGAGAACAGCTCGCGCCAGACCTCGTTCGTCGTGGACGACTTCTCGCTGACCGTGCAATAGGCGGTAGCTGGTAGCTGGCAGCCGGTAGCTGGCTCCTGGTTTGCCCGGTGGCTGCGCCATCGGTTAACAGGTACCGCCTGCCAAGTATCGGCTGCCGTGTTTCAAGCGTCTGCGGCACAGACGTTGGGCCGGACTATGCTACAATGGAGACGATCCGTTGCGGCGCGGTCCGGCCATTTCGTCCAATGCCGACCGCTGAGATATTGGTGCCCGGTAGCTGGCTGGCCGTATTTGCCGGGTACCAGCTACCAGCTACATGGTACCAGCCCATGCCGAGCTCAGGAATTGGATACGCGCTGCTCTGTGTCACCGTGCCCATGGCGTGGGGGCTGCTCGTGGTGTGGCTCTCGAACCGCATCGAGGATCGGCTGCGCCGCGGCAAGGAGCGGGAGATTCCTCCGATCGATTATCACATATAGGGCGCACTAGCACGTTGGGTGTTCGGGTGTTCAGGTCTTCCGGTATTCAGGACCAGCCGCGATTCGGCGGGGCCTCCTGAATACCCGAAGACCGAATACCTGGACACCCACCGCCTGAGCGCCTTGAGTGCCGGCACTGGCGCGGAGCGGATTGGGATGTTTGAAGCGCGGCTGGGCGCGGGGATCGGACATGAGGTCTCGCTGCCGGCGATCATGCTCGTCGGCCTTCTGGTCGGCTACATCGCGGGAATGTTTGGCCTGGCGGGCGGCTTTCTGCTCACCCCTACGCTGATGTATATGTTCGGCGTCCCGCCTCAGGTGGCCGTCGGGTCGGCGCTATGCCAGACCTGCGGCACGTCGCTCGCCTCGTTCCTGAAATACCGCCGGCTGAAGCGAGGTGAGCCACGGATCGACCTGGTTATGCTGGGAGGCAGCCTCATCGGCGTCGACGCCGGCACGCGGCTGCTCGCGTTTTTGAGCGGCCTCGGCCGGTGGCGGGGCGCGCACGGCCACTCCGGCTCCATCGTTCAGATCGTCCTGGACGTCCTCTTCATACTCCTGCTCTCGCTCACGGCGCTCGTGATCTTTATCGACGTCCGGCGAAGCTGGCGCGAGGAGGCGCCGCGAGGCGACCGCACTATCCCCGGCCCGCTCGTGACGCGGGTTCGCATCCCGCCCTACATCGACCTGCCCAACGTGCAGTTGACGCAGGTGTCGGTGCCGATGCTCTGCTACCTCGGCTTTATGCTCGGCCTTTCGTCCGGCCTGATGGGCATCGGCGGCGGCGTGCTCTTCATGCCGGTGCTGCTCTACGGCTTCGGTCTCTCGGCGCGAAACGCGGCCGGCACCGGCATCCTGCTGCTGCTCGTAACGGTCTCCGTGGGCACGATAGAACAGGCGATGCACGGCTTTGTCAGTCTCCGCCTCGCCATGGTAATCCTCATCGGCTCGTCCATCGGCACGCAGCTCGGCGCCATCACCACGCACTACCTCCCGAACCGGCAGCTTCGCTTGATCTTCATGCTTCTCGTCGTCGGCGTCCTCGGAATGATCGTCTGGAATCTGTGCAGCCTGTTTCGCGTTTGACACCCGAGCTGGCCGTCCTGGAAGCAATACGCCCACCCGGGCCCGGCGGTGCAGCGATCCTTACGGACCCAGGTAGGACCATCAGATTTACCCGTTAAGCGTAATAAACGGTATTACATTTGTAAGCGGACGTGGAATAAACAGGTAGCAGATCCGGGCTGGCCGACAACGGGCGAGCGGCGCTCAGGGCCAGTTGGCAGCGCCGCGGTGAATAGCACGGTATTCGTGCTGGCGGAGCAGCGGAGTATGCGTCCGACCGGACCGAGCGCACTTCGCGCCCAGAGGAGCATCGATTCATGAGAGGCAGCATGATGAGGGCGCATCGCGCGTTCTCGCTCATCGAACTAATGATCGTCATCGTCATCATGGCGGTCCTGGCGGCGATCATCATTCCGAAATTTCAGGACCAGAGCCGCCGAAGTCGCGAGTCGGCGCTGAAGAGCGACCTTTCGCAGGTTCGCACTGCCGTCGCCACGTTCCAGGCGGACACGGGCTTCTATCCACACGTGCTGACCGACCTGGCGGCCACGTCCGCGCCCTCGCAGGGCTACGACTCGACCGCGACGCTGCAGAGCATCGTCGCCGCCAATTGGCACGGACCCTACATCACCGGCGTGGTGCCCAACGATCCCGTTTCCGGCTCGGCGTTCACGTACACGACCTCTGCGCCCGGAGTAGGCAACGTGACGAGCAGCGCGACCGGCAACGACCTGTCCGGCACAGCGTTCAGCACCTACTGACGCAACTCAAGACCACGCGATTCTGTAAACCCTGTAATCCTGTCTAAAGGCATTTCGCCGCCCAACGCGATCACGACTGCCTTTTGACAGGATTAACAGGATTCTGTTGCGTTCGAGTGTATCGGGACAGCGGTCACGCCATTCGCTCCGGTTGTCGCCTCCAACAGATTCTCGGGCTCTCGCACCCGTCGCATGGGCCACGGGTATCCTCGCTGCGCCGTCCTTTCCATCCGCTTCATCCGCCCCGTCCTGTCAAAAAGGCTGGCGAAGCCGGTAGCGCCCCTTGGTGCTTGCCGGATTCTCTCCGAAGTGATACAATTGCGTTCAGCACCGCCTCTACGGGGGCCGCGAGATGAACGGGGATCGACACATGGCATTGACGGATGCGCAGGTCGCCGCCTACCGGCGCAACGGCGTGCTGGTGGCCGAGGGCATACTTACGGACGCGGATTTCCAGCCCGTGATCGAAGAGATGCAGGAATGGATCGACCGGCGGGCGCAGGCGCTCGCCGCAGAGGGCAAGCTGACGCGGCTCTATGCGGACGCGCCGTTCGACCGGCGGCTGGGCCTGCTGTACGCGCAGACGCCGGAGATCGCGAACGGCCTGGACATCATGCTCATCAGGGGCCTCGCCACCTTCGCCTTCCTGCACAATCCGCGTCTGCTCGACGCCGTGGCCTGCCTCATCGGCAATGAGATCGCCTGCAACCCGATACAGCACATCCGTGCAAAGCCGCCCGCCGCCAACTCCGGCACGGGTACGGGCTTCTACAACGTGCCGTGGCACCAGGACTCAGGAGTTACCTGGGAGGATGCGGACGATTCGGACATCGTCACCTGCTGGATGCCGCTCGTGGACGCTACAATCGAGAACGGCTGCATGGAGGTGATCCCCGGCGCCTTTCGGGGCGGCCACCTGGAGCACGTGGCGGAGGGAGGCACGACCATCCGGCCGGACCTGCTGCCGCAGACCGCGCCGATGGCGGTCCCGGTCCGCAAGGGCGGCATCATCTTCATGCACCGGCACACGCCCCACCGCTCCACGCCGAACTTCACCGATACAGTCCGCTGGAGCCTCGATCTCCGCTACCAGCCCACGGGCCAGCCGACGGGCCGGCCGTTCCATCCGGAGTTCGTGGCCAGAAGCATCGCCAACCCATCGTCCGTCCTCACCGATCACGCCGAATGGAGCCGCCGCTGGGTCTCGGCGCTGGAGAGCTCAAAGGGGATGAAGGCGCACCGCACCGCCTCCC
>DATGJU010000240.1:0-2215 GCA_035295045.1 Chthonomonadaceae bacterium | reverse complement strand
CGTCACGCGTTACTACTTGATCTCACTTCCGTTCGTGATGCCGGGGGTATTCCTGGGAAGGGTTATCAACCGCCGGCTGAATGGCGATCTGTTTCTCAAGTCGGTCTACTGCGGCCTGCTGCTGACCGGATTCGCGCTGCTGCTGCAGGCAGTCCGAGTATAGGATCGCTACCGCCGAATGCAAAACGCTAAAGGCGCTGCCTCGCAATACGGTCGGACATGCGGTAGGCAGGAGCTGTACGCACGGTGAGGCGTCGCCGGGCCATTGGCGCATCCGTTCTCGCCGCGCTGACGGCGGGGCCGATTCTCTTCGCGGTCGTTTGGGTCGCGCTTGAGGATCGCCGCCAACGGCTCAACCACGCGCTTGTTGCGGCGAAAAAGGCGCGCGATGCGAAGGCCGCGACCGTAGCGCTCGACCAGGGCGCGGATCCGAACGCACCCGACGTGCCTTACCGGCCGGTGACTCTCAAATTGCTCTTTGCTGAGGTCCGAGCTCGGCTATCCGTCCGGTCGCAACAGACCGTCGGTACGCCGCGGCCTCCCGCGATGACGACTATATTCGGCAATCCGAGTATGGCCATTCCGGACACTTCAATCGCAGTGGTGTTTTCGCTCGACGAGGGCGCAGGATCAGATGGGTGGAACTCTCGGGATCGCTCAAGCGCCGGGCCGGTCCTGGCGGCGGTGTTGGACCACGGCGCAAGCCTGCGCCCAAGAAAGAGCATTGGCGATCTGCTCCTGGCCAGAGCCTGTCTTTGCGACGACGCGGGCGCGGTAAAGACGCTGTTGGACCACCACGCGGACCCGAATGCGGATTACCACGGCTATCCTGTGCTCATAATCGCGCAGGAGTCTGGCTGCCTCGATCTTCTGTTGCGCCACGGGGCCGATGCAAACGCCCGGAGCGCCGATGGTAGTACGCGCCTGATGTAGATCCAGGACCTGAAGATGTATCCCATGCTGCTGCAGCATGGCGCCGACGTGAATGCGCGGGACCACGCCGGCCAGACCGCGTTGATCCACCTGTTTACGAGCTCGTACCGCTCCGACAGCGATATTCGATTCGGCGCGCGCTTCCTGATCGTCCACGGCGCCCTCGTCTCGATCAAGGACCATGCCGGCAAGACGGCGCTGGACTACGCTCTGGAGGGCCGGCACAACGGGATGGGTGGCGGTTTCGGCCGCCCGCCGGACCTGACGCCGATCCCGCTCCTGCGAGCGGCGATTCGCGCGGAGCGGGCGCGGAGCGCGCCGAAATCCACTGCAAGGTTCGGGCGCAGCAGATGATCGCCAGTTATAATAGGGATGCAACGCCAGTTTGCGAAAGGGCTGGAACGAGTATGAACTACCTGACCGCGTTGATCGCCGCTGCTCTCTGTATCGCAGCCGTCACCGTTCGAGCCGACGACCACGAGAAGCTGATCGTTCCGCTGAGCGGCCCGGCCGTGCCGGAGATCGCCGTCCGGCATAGCGTGGAGCTGGAGCTCGTTAAGGCAGGCCCGCGGAGTGGCCTCAAAGTCCGCTACGAGGTGACGGATTGGCCCAACGTGTTCTTCCAGCCGGCGTCGGGAGCGTGGGACTGGTCGGACTACACCGGCATTGCGGTGGACATCTACAACCCGGAAGCCGAAGCGCAGACGGTCACGATGCGCGTGGATAACTCCGGCGCGGACGGGATCAAGAACTGCAACACGCGCGGCGTCTCCGCGAGGGCCGGCGCCTGGACCACGCTGCGCCTCCGGTTCAATCGTGGCGGCGATCCGGCGCTGTGGGGCATGCGCGGCCTGCCGATCACCGGGCCGACCGGCGGCGGCGCGGTGCTAGACACGAAGCGGATCGTCGGCTTCCAGGTCTTCCTCACGAAGCCGGCGCGCGAGCACACGCTAATCCTCAACAACTTCCGGCTCTACGGCGCCGCGGCCGAAGCACACGTCAGCTACCCCTTCGTCGATCGATTCGGCCAGTACCGCAATGGCGACTGGCCCGGCAAGCTGAAGGACGAGGCCGATCTCGAGAAGCGCGCAAACGTCGAGGCGGCTGCGCTCAAGGCGGAGCCTACCATGCCGGGCCGCGACCGGTTCGGCGGCTGGACGGACGGCCCGAAACGCAAGGCGACCGGCTGGTTCCGCGCAGAAAAGGTTGACGGCCGCTGGTGGCTCGTGACGCCGGATGGCGATCTCTTCTTCTCTACCGGCATCGACTGCATGCAGCCGGA
>DATGJU010000239.1:0-14971 GCA_035295045.1 Chthonomonadaceae bacterium | reverse complement strand
CCTCGCCGCGCTCTTCCTGGTGCCGCTGGTCGTCGCCAGCCGCCTGGAGCGCGATTTTCGGCGCATCGACGCCCTGGAACGGAGTCGGCTCGGCATCGGCGACGCGATCGCCGCCGCGGCCCGCTCCGACGCCTTCCTGACCTACCGTTACACGGAGCCGGGCGCCGCGTCGCGCTATCGCGCCGCGGACGCCGAGTATCGCAAGCTCGTCGCGGAGTGGCGCAAAGCGACGCTCGATCCGCAGATCACGGCGCCTTTGAATGGCCAGTCCCGCAAGGGCTGGAACGACGGCACTGCCGCGATATCCCACTGGATCGACGGCTATCTGAAGCGCTACACGGGCGCGCAGGATCCTGGCGGCTCGGACCTGTTCGACCGTGAGGAGGCGCGTTTCCGCGACGGACTCGCGTCTCTAGAGCGCGCGCGCGATGGGGCGCGCCTCCAGGAGATCGCGGTCCGCAATCGGCTGCAGTGGCTCAATACAGCGCAGCTCACGATCGTCACGCCGATGGCGATCATCTGCTTTGCGGTCGCCTTTCTGGCCTGGATGAATGTCCGTACGCTCCACCAGACCTGGGCGCGCGAGCGCGAGATCCGCGGCGCGCTGGAGGTCGCGGTCAAGGAGAGCAATCACCGCATCAAGAATAACCTGCAGCTGATCGGCTCGCTGATCGACATGCAGCTTCAGGACCCGGAGCCCGTGGTGCCGAAATCCGCGCTGGAGGACGTCGTGCACCAGGTCCGCGCGGTGGCCGCGGTGCACGACTTCTTCAGCCGAGAGCTGCGGTCGGACCAGGTCGATGGCGAACAGATGCTGCGGCGGCTGGTCGATCTTGCCGCCCTGCCGATCGGCCTGACGGTGGACGTCGAGACAGAGACGATGGCGCTGGCGCTGAAGCAGGCGACCGCCGTCGCGCTGATCGCGAACGAGCTGCTTCAGAACGCCGGCAAGCATGGCGCGACCCGTGCGCGCGTCTTCATGAAGGCGACCGGGCCCGTGGCGCAGCTGCGCGTCCTCGACAACGGCCCAGGGTTTCCGCCAGGCTTCGATGTGGCGCGCGACGCGAACTTGGGGCTCTCGCTCGTCGACACGCTGGCACGCCACGATCTCCGCGGCAGCGTCCTGTTCGCGAACGAGAGCGGCGCGCGAGTCGAGGTCACCTTTCCGCTGAAGACCGCCGCATGAATCGTCCTTGTAATGCCCGGTAGCACGCGCCTCCGCGCCCGCCGCGCCGCGGCCAACGCCCGCGCCTCCGCAAACTCCACGCCCTCGAAATCGCTCCTACTTCTCTTCGAAGGTGTCGCCCAGCGGAACGGCGGTCCGACGCTTCGGCGGCAGATAGCCGTCCTGGCGGACCCGTTTAGCCTCCGCGACCTCTTCCGGCGATGGCGGCCGCGGCGCAGAGGCGGACTGCTGCGCCGAGTAGATCAGCGCCGCAAGCTGGCCCGCGTCTCGGACGCACCGCACATCCTCGTCCTCGATCACCTTTCCCGCGGGCACCAACACGCCCCCGCGAATGTCCGTCACCTCGACCGCCGCAACGCATTTGATGTAGCCGCGCGCCTCGATGTAGGTGTCGGAGTCTGCGAGATTGCGCCGCTCCTGGGCCTCCGGCGTCTGCCCGTACGTCGTGCGGAGCCGCTCCTTCAAGTCCTGGCTCTGCGCCTCGGCTGCGGCGGCGATAAGCGCGGGCATCTGGCCGGCTGCCGCGGCGCGGTCGATCGCCGCGTCGTCGATCGGATGGCCGGCGCCGACGATCAAGCCGCCTTCGTCGAACACGTCCCGCGCGGCGGTCTTGCCCTTGACGATCGCCGCGCCAGGTCCGGCCACGACTCTGGACGCCACGCTGGTCACCTTGCTTCGCAGCCGGTCCCAGAACCCGCTCCCGTCCCTGTCACGCTCCTCAGCCATTGCGCGGTCTCTCCTTCAGGATAAATACGCGTCAAGCTCCGCAAACGTCGAATGCGAAGGAGTGCGCCGCAATCTCGTCCGCCGCGCGGAGCCGCCTGCGAGCGCTTAATAGCCCGCCAAGGAGCGGCACGCGCACGGTCAGGCCATTGTCGGTTGACCGGTCCATGCGCTTCCCCTCCAGATGATGATACAGCTCGTGCGCGATCAGCAGGTTCAGCGCCGCGTCCCGGTTGTCGCCTCGACGGCCGCGCGCCTGGAGCTGTCCCGCCACCTCGTGGATGGCAGCGGCGCAGACAGAGATCATCCGCGCCTCCGCGTCGTACTCGGCGAACGTGCGATTACCGGCGACCCGGCGCTCGCCGGCATCGATGCGGACGCCCGCGCCAAGCGCGAAAGCGAGCGCGCGAGGGCATGCGCCCCGGTATGGCTCGGCGAGCCGCCTGCCGCGCTCCGCCGCCGTGGCGCATACGGCGGCTCGCTGCGCCGGAGTAAGCCTCGCGCACAGCGGGTCCCGGCGCAACTCGGCCTCGGCGAGCTCCCGCAACAGTGCCTCTCCGGGCCGGCTCATCCGCGCCAATGTACCGCTGCAATGAACAGCAGTGACGCCATTGCGGCCGCCATCACGTATGGCAGCGTAGAGCGCAAGATTTGGTTCACATCGGTCCTCGCGAACTCGGCGGTCCATACGAGCATGGTATTGGTCGGATCGCAAACTCCCTGGACGAGGCCGGTCGCCATGAGCGCGCCCATCACCAGGTGAGGCGCGTAGATCGCACTCAGGATGACTGCGATAGCGGCGCCGAGGCCGTACAGATTGAGCGGCCCTCGGTAGAGCGCGAGCGGGCTGAGCAGCCCGAAGAACAGCACGTAGCCCCAGGGCGTGCGCGGAATCATGCGCGCCAGCTCCGGCGCAATGGCCTGCTTCACGGGGCCGGAGGTCAGAGCGGCAATCACCATGCCAATTCCGATCATCAGGCCGAGAACGGGCGCGACCGCCTTTATGCCTTCGACGATCGCGCCGGTGAGCCGGTTTACAAGCTCGCGCGGAGCCGTTGTCAGTATGCCGTAGACCGCGGCAAGTGCGAGGACCGCGTTGATGTTCAGGTCGAGAGCGGGGGCGCGGCCCCAGGTGAGGCGATCCAGGAAGCGCGCGCCGAGCAGCAGCGCCACCGGGAGCACCGGTGTCAAGAGCGCCCAGCCGGAGACCGCGGGCGGCGGCGCGGGCGCGGTCTCGCCGCCCGCGGTCCACGCGGAGCGGCGCGAACGCGCGTTTATGCAGACGTAGGCGATGGCCGCGGCAATGAGCGGAACGCCCGTGATCGTCGCGTACGTCGCGACGGCGCCGACGGGCACGTTGAGCAGCTCATGGAAGAATCCCCAGCCGGCTACGTTCCACTGGAGGCCGATGCTCACGCCGAAGATATACGTGCAGGCCGCGGGGAGCGGCCGCATGCCGACGCCGACCAGCACCGGTAGCACGAGCGTTCCGACCATGATCACGGCGCCCAGGCCGCTGAGGGCGAGGAAGGCGGCGGCGGAAACGGCCATCATGCACAGTGCGACCGGCACGGCGCGGTCTCCGGCCAGCTCCGAGGCCTTCTTGACGAGCGTCTGCGCAATATTGGACGTGAAGACGACCTGCGCCAGGACGGCGCCGAATACGGCATTCGACATCGCGCCGGCAAGACGGGTAACGCCCGTATCGAAGACGAGCGCGATCGCGCTTACCGGATGCCGGTGGTCGGCAATCAGCGCGACCGCAATTGCCAGAGCCGGCAGGGCCAGCATCGCCGGCATCCGCCGGGTGAACATCAGCGCCGCGAACACGAGGAACAGGACCAGTATCAGCGCTGCCATCCGTAATACCTCCAGGCCGCGGCCAAACCCGGCGCCAAACATGGAACAACGACTAGGGAAGCGCTCCGGAGTGCGGGCGCTTCGCTGATAGGAGTCAAATCGATGCATCCAGTCCTGGCGGCCGAGGCCGCCTCCGAACACACGATCCAGCCGCGCGAAAATCGCCGTGCCTTGCGGCAGATGGCGCGTCGCGTCGCGATCTTCGGCGCGGTGGAGGATGGCCCGCAGTTCCATGCCGCGCTGCACGACCTGAGCCGCCGCGGCCTGCGCGTCCGCTCCGATACAAACATCGCGTGCGGCCAATCCGTAACCATCGATGCCGATGTCAGCGCCGATCTCCAGCCGCTCACGTGCCGCGTGGTGCGCGTGCAGCTCATCGAGGCCGGCGGCCGAAACCTGTTCGAGTACGGCCTGCAGATCGACGAGGCGTCGCGGGAGCACGGGCACCGTTGGTTTCTATACTTCTGCTACGGCGGAATCACGCGGCACCCCCCACCAGAGGTCTGATGCCGCGCCGCGGCTCGATCGCTGCGGCCAGGCAGATCCGATCTCGCGCGACGGCATTCTCGAAACCCCCTCGCCTCCACGGCCGTCTGTCAACTGTATTGGCCGGAAACCGGTCGTGGCGAGATGGAGGGACAATCATGGGAATCATGCCTGTGGATCGCGATCAGAAGCTGCAGCGCGTATTCCGCCGCTTCGGCCTGCCGGATGCGAGTCCGGAGCGCGAAGAGAAGACGCCGAACGGCGAGCGGCGGCCCGCCGAGCCGGACAAGCGGCCTGAGCGCAAGGATCCGCCGGAGCGCCGCTGACGCGCGCCGCCGCGGACGCGAAGATGCCGCCAGCCGCGAATCACTATTGCACAAAAGATCGACAGCCCGTTCGGGCTGTCGATCTTTTGTGGTCCGCGCATGCGATGCTGTCCTGTTCATCGCATTTTGCGAGCGCCTGCGCCCTGTGCGGCGAATGTTGACGGGGCGCGGCTCGGGTTCGGCCGACGCGCCCGGAAGCGACGCCGGCCGGAGTGCGTGCAGGCTTACGGGAACGCGAAGTCGGGCCTGAAGTAGTAGAGCTGTCCGCCAATGACCCAGCCGCCGGCCGGCTTGCCGGTTGCGTCGTATACGGCCCATGGCTCGTTGTTCGGGTTGGTGCGGCCTGCGCCCATAACCGAGAGCGAGAGCGCCTTGAACTTCGTGTGGCCGTCGGCATACGTGTAGTTCTGCCCGTTGCCATGGATTCCGGCAGTCCCGAGGAAGTTGAACCACCCGCTGGTGCCGCCGTTCACATTCGCGCCGCCATTGAACTTATAGGAGCAGGTCATGTCCGCCGCGTTTGCGCAGATTAACACGGGATTGGACTGGTAGCCGCCGGTGAAGCCTCCCTTGCCCAGGCTCTCCGTGATCATCGGAAGGCCCGCGGGCGTCGCCACGCCGGCCTGCGGATAGCACATCAGGAGGCCGTTGTAGGTCAGGCTCGTGTTCACGCCGGGCGGCGCGCCTGCGGCCGTCGCGTATCCTGCGCTGAGCGGCGCGGCGGACGGGCACAGCAGGATGTTGTAGTTCTTCGAGTAGGGCTGGACCGCGTTTGCCCAATAGGAGCTCATTCCCGTCGTCCACGATGGGCCGCACACGCCGTTCGTGCAGTTGGAGTTGTATGGAACGTCGCCGATGTACGGGTAGAGCCAGCCGAGGCCGTTGTAGTAGCCGAATGCCATCGGGTAGAGCTCATCGTAGTCCTGGCTGTACATGAGCGTCGCCGTCGAGAGCTGCTTGTTGTTTGAGATACAGGCGGTCTGGCGCGCCTTCTCGCGAGCCTGCGCGAACACGGGGAAAAGGATTGAAGCAAGAATAGCGATAATGGCGATTACCACGAGCAGCTCAATGAGCGTAAAGCCCGATCGCCTGGCTGGAACAACCGTCCGGTCTTCCACGTCGTCCTCCTTGGCACGCATTCGTATCGACATGCGGGCCGGTAATGTGGTTGGCAATCAATACCAGGATATCAGCGATTGCACAAGGCAGTATTGGTGATGAGTATTGATTGTAACCCCACACGGACTCCGAGAACTTCTCCAAAATTGCTTATTCTCCAAACTTGCTGAAATGAGATCGGAAGACAAAAATTTGGGGCCGCGCAGCGGCCCCATGGGAGGATCCAATTCTCACGCTCTCACATCGGAGCGCACAGCGGGAGGGCATCGGCCGCATAGCGGCTCTGCCCTGCCACATCGTTAAAATCGGCTATTTGTAGGGCTTCACCAGCGATGTACGCGTTGAGGCGGCGCGGCGCCGGCTCCTGAACCGCTCCGGGGAGACGCCCATGTGCCGCCGAAACAGCGTGCTGAACGACCCCAGGCTCTCAAACCCCACATCTAAACATACGTTCGTAATCGATAGTTCGGTATGCTGCAGCAGATCCTGCGCCCGCTCTATCCGGCGCCGCGTCAGGTACTGGTGCGGCGTCTCGTGAAACACCTGCCGGAAGCTGCGCAGGAAGTGGAACGGCGAGAAACACGCCACCGATGCGATCTCGGACACGGTGAGCGGCCGATCCAGGCTTGCCTCCATAAAGTCTCGCGCCTGCAACGTCCGCCGGTACACTTCGAGCCGCGTCGCCGCGCGGGCCGCCGGCAGCCTGGCAACCTCGCGCAGCACTTCGCGGTGGCTGGTCAGCATCCGCGCGATCAGATATCGGAACTGCTCGCCAAACCAACCATGCGGCTCGCTCTGCGACTCCACGGCCTCCTCCAGCCTGCGGAGCAGCGGAGTCACCAGCGCGTTGTGCCGGTAAGTGGTCTCGAAGAACTGGACCGGCTGGTACCGCCCTCCGAACGGATCTTCGAGCAGCCTGTCCTCGTTCGTGACCATTGAGCGCAGAGCGTCTTCGGCCACGTCCGGCGCATACGATACGCAGTAGCACGAAACTACGGACGGCGATTCGACGAAGCTTGAGAACGCGCGCCCACCGTTAAATATGAGATAGGCGCTGTCGTCGACCGCAAACTGCTCCCGGTTGCTCTCAAAGTACCGCCGGCCGTTTCGGGTCCACCGAATAGCCAGTGCGCCCTCGCCGCCCGGAAAATGCTGTAGGTCGGTCTGCCAGGCCGTCAGCACGGTGCAGGGCGTCTCGGTTGCAGACGCTCCATATCGTGGAAACGTAATCGCCGTTGGTATGTCCGTGAAGACGCGCGGCGGCGCACACTTCTCACTCTTCATGTGCCACTTTCCGTACCGGACGCGGGACGGAGGGGGGCAATACCGTCGCTGTGTCACCTAATAACAAGAGTATACAGAATCTCCCGCGGATAGTGCTTCTCGAAAATTGCACTTTTCTACGACGACCGGATCGGCAAATATACGTGGAGATCTTCCCGCAGCCTTCCGAATACCTATGTAGCAGACCCATGCGTCGAGCGCCAGGTTTCAGGAGGCGGCCGATTGATTTCGCCGGATTTCGTGACGGTGTCGCAGCAGATAGTTCCGAACGGTTCCCGCGAGGCGCAGACCGGCGCGCTGCGTCTCGCCGATCCGCCCGATACGACGTTCGACGCGATTCTTTGCAACGTCCGCGCTTCGTCGCCCCCTGCGCACCCCCGGCCGGCTCCGCCAATTGACGCAGCCCCGGAAGCCCCGGCCGCAGCTCTCGCGGCGGACGCCTGCGATCCCGAAGCCGGTCCGCGGAGCAGCGCGGTCGACGGCAACCATGCCCCCGCCGAAGCTGCCGGCACTTCAAATCTTGAGGACGCGGATGCGCCGCCCGCGCCACCGGCCGCCCTGCGCGCACGCCGAGCATCACCCCGCGAACCGGAGACGCCCGTTGACCTGCTATCGGCTGTCCTGGCCGCCGGCTCCACCGCCGGCTCCGCCGCGGCTGAGGCGCTGCGATCCGAATTTTCGTCGCATGGCGAGCGGCTCGGCCCTGCCCAGTCTGGAATGGACACCCCCGGCGTGCCGGGCGTGGTGCGCGCCGCCGGGCCTTCCAGCGTCGGACGAGTGAATGCCGGCGCGTCTGGCGCTCCTCTACTATTACCGGCCAACACCGATAACCTCACGGCAGGCGGCGGCCTGGCCGGTTCAGCGGGACCGGAGCGCAGTGAGAACACGCCGCCAAATCCGGCGCGCCACGATCCCAATACGGAAGTTGCGCCCCGGAATGGCGCAATCACGGACATTTCCCGTGAACTGCTGGTACCGCGCCAGGACGGAATCGTTTACGTCGCCGCACCGGAGCTGGCCGTAGTTCGCGGCGCTGACGCTCGCGGCATTGCGGCTATCGCTCAGCCGGCGATTACGGGTGGCCAAACAAAGCGCGCCGGGACGAACACTCCATTATCGGTTCGTACGGCCTCCTCCGGTAAGGGCGGCGCCGAATCCGCCATCGGCGACGCGGCGCAGACGCAGCGCGACGCGCTCGATCGGGTGCTGGCGTTGAACTCGACCGACCGCTCGGAGGACGCCCCTCCTGAAGATGCGCGAACCGGCTCACCGCAGCTTGCCGGAGTCGGCTCCGCCGCGCGCATCACGGCGGAGCCCGACGATGCCGCGGGCGCTCCCAGCGGCGGTCTTGCGCCCGATCGAGGCGATGGCGCGCTTCCGGCCGCCGCTGCCCCGCGAAGCCCCGCCCAGGCCGGCGCAAGCGATTGCAGCGCGTTACCGGGCGCCGCTCCCGGAGGCGGCGATGTCCACCTGCCGGGACCGGACGCCTTGACCGCATCGCGCCACGCCGAGCCGGCCACGCGCCACACGGAACCGATCGCCGCTGGACCGGAAAGCCTGCACGCCGTGGTATCCGCGCGGACCGAAGCGCCGGCGCGGGGCCCGGCGGCCGCCGCACCTGCGCCCGCGGGCGAGCCGGCGGGTCAGGGCGGCGCGGGCGCGAACTCCGGCCGACACGGTGATGCGGATCTGTCCGGCGGTCGCAACCCCGGGTTTGCCGCGGCCGTGACGCGCCTTGCGGCCCAAGCCCAGGACGCGGCGCCGGGCCAGCCGATCGCCACGCCTTCCGGCCCTGCGGATCGCGCCCAGATCGCGCAGCAGCTTGCGCGGCACATCGATTCGCTCCGCGCCTCGTCCGCCGAGGGCCGCGCCGTAACGGTGACCCTCAACCAGGAGCACCTTGGCGGAATCCGCCTGAGCGTCGCCAGAGGCGAGGCCGGCGTTGCGGCCCGCATCGTCGTCGAGAACAGTCAGGCGCATCAGGCGGTCGAGGGCGCGCGGGAGCAGCTTCGCGCTGCGCTCGAGCAGCGCGGTCTGAATCTGGCCTCGCTGGAAGTGAGCGTCGGCAACAGCGGCGGCGGATTCGACGCCGGCGCCTTCCGGCAGCAGACGCCGGGCGAACAGGCGCCGCGCCGGCCGGCGCGACGGGCCGCCACGGCAGTCGCATCGCCGGAGGCTGCTCCGGCAGTCGCTTCCCGGCCGGCGATCGGCCGAGCCGGCCTGGACTACCGCGCCTAACCGCGCGCACAGCCGGCCATAGGGCCGGCGCGCAGCCGGTTCCGCGTGCCGCGCGGGCGGCGAGCAGGTCGGCCGGGTCCAGCCGAGCCAGGGGATCGGACGATGCGTCCGCGACACGCGTGACCAAATACTACGCACGATGAAAGGAGGAGACCCATGGCAATCGCACCGGTGAGCTCAAGCGATCCCTCAACGGCGCTGAGCACGGCGGTACAGCAGACCGCTGGCGGACAACTTGGGGAGCAGCAGTTTCTGCAGCTCCTCGTGACCCAGCTCACAAACCAGGACCCGCTGCAGCCGCAGGACCAGTCCCAGTTCCTGGCCCAGCTCGCCCAGTTCTCGACGGTCGAGGGCGTCAACAACATGGCGAGCGCGCAGTCCAAGCTGCAGGCGTCCAGCCTGCTCGGCAAGACGGTGGCGGCGCAGGTGGTCACGAACAACGTTCCCGCCACCGTCAGCGGTCAGGTGACGGCGGTGCGCTACGGCGCGGACGGCGTCCACGTCGACCTGGCGGACGGCAGCGACATTACGCTCGACCAGATCAAGCAGGTCAGCAACTGATGCGCGACCCGGAGACGGCGCTATGGCAGACATAACCCGGATACAGGGCCCGGCGCCCGGAGCGCAGCCCGATCCGGCGCGCGCGGCGCCCGCGATCAGGCCGCCTGGCGCTTCCTTCGGCGAGCTTCTGCGCGCCCGGCAGGGAATCGCGGAGAACGCTCCGCCCGCGGAATCGTCCGCCGTCCGGTTCTCGGCGCACGCCCAAACGCGGCTGGCATCCCGCCAGATCGCCCTGGACACCGCCCACATGGACCGGCTGCAGGGCGCCGTGACAAAGGCCGCCGGCAAGGGATCGCGTGACGCGCTCGTCCTGATGGACGACCTCGCCATGGTGGTCAGCGTCAAGAACCGCACCGTTGTCACGGTAGTAGACAAGGAGAACCTGAAACAAAATGTCTTCACCAACATAGACAGCGCCGTAGTCGCCTAACTAAGGTAACCGACAACCAGCCACCAACAACCAGGAACCAGCTACCAGCTATCAGCTACCTGCTACCTGCTACCAACCCACAGGCCGGCCCGGCGTTGCGAGACGCGGAAGCCTGCGCCCTTCGATCGATTGAGAAGGGCTCGACATCGCCCCTTGGGGCGCGGAGGTTTCACTACGCATGCTTCAGGCAATGTTTTCCGGAGTCAGCGGACTCCAGGCGCACCAGACCAAGCTCGACGTTATCGGCAACAACATCGCGAACGTTAACACCGTCGGCTTCAAGTCCGGCGACGTCACGTTCGAGGATCAGCTCTCACAGACGATCCGAAACGGCTCCGGCCCGAGCGCATCCGTCGGCGGACTGAACCCGGCGCAGGTCGGGCTGGGCGTCTCGCTCGGGGCGATCAATACGAACCAGACGCAGGGCAACCTGCAGGCCACCGGCAAGTCCAGCGACCTCGCGATCCAGGGCAATGGCTTCTTCCTCGTTTCGAGCGGCTCGAATACCTTCTTTACGCGCGACGGGTCGTTCGATCTGGACAGCGACGGCGTCCTCGTCAACTCCAGCAATGGCGTCAAGCTGCTCGGGTATGTCGCCGACGCGAAGGGCACCATCGATTCGAGCCAGCAGATCACGGCGGACAGCGTGCTCAAGATCCCGGTGGGCACGCTCACCTCCGTGCAGCAGACGACGAGCGCGACGTTCCAGGGCAACCTGGACGCCAGCGCATCGCTCCAGACGACGCACGTGAACGTGAGCGGCGAGCTCGACACCTCGTCCGCGCCTGGCCCGATGACCGGAACGATCTTCGATGCCAGCGGCGGTGCGCACGCGGTCTCCATTACGCTTTCCAATCCCGTCCACACGCCCGCGGCCGGGCCCGGTGTGCCGGTCGGCGCCACGCAGCGGTGGGACGCGACGGTCTCGATCGACAATGTGGCGCAGCCGGTCCAGCGGCTCTACGCGGTTCCCAACGGCAGCGGCGGGAACAACTTCGTCTTCGCGGACAACGCCAACCCGGCCAACTCGACCGGCTCGACGCTCTCCGTCAACGTGGCCGGAACCGCAGGCGCGCCCAACTTCCCGGTCGCGATCGACTTCTCCAAGCTGCAGGCGCAGTCCGCGGTAACGACGAGCGCGAACGGACAGGCGGGCGCCTCGCCCGTTCAGTCGTCGCTGCTCAACCTTGAGGGGAGCCTGAACCTGGACGGCGGCGCGCCGGTCGTCAACAAGACCACCGTGTTCGACGCCGCCGGCTCGCCGTTCACCATCACGACGACGCTCTCCAACCCGACGGTCCCGACTCCCGGCGCCAACGTGCCGGCGGGCGCGGCGCAGCAGTGGCAGGTGAAGGTGGATGTGGCCGATTCCGCCGGCAATACGTTCACCGCCTACGACAGCAGCGTCGCCGGGAACCAGGAGTCGGCGGCCTACTTCGTCCCGGGCACAGGATTCGTGACGGCGGACGGCTCCAATCCCGCGCAGAGCCTGGGCAGCACCATTCAGCTTGTCGGCGGAGCGCTCCCGGCAGGCGCGTTCAACCAGGGCCGGCAGGTCGCCACGAACTTCCCGCTGACGATCGACCTGAGCGGCCTGGGCGTGACCAAGACGGCCAGCATCGCCGACGGCCAGACGGGCGCGTCGCCGGTCTCCAACGCCTCGGTCGTCGTCTACGACAGCCTGGGCATCAAGCACAACATCAACCTGCAGTTCACGCGCGAGCTGGTGGGGGCGGGCGCGCCGCCCAACGCCTCCGCGCAGTGGAACTGGACGGCCACGGAAAACGGCAACCCGGTCGCGGACAGCTCCACGGCCGGCAACAGCCCGCTCTATTTTGACAACCAGGGCGGCCTCATCGATACCAGCAAGCAGAAGATCATCCTCAGCTCGGCGGGCGGGGCCGGCCCGCTGCCGGTCGCGATCGACTTCGGCACGCTGACGCAGGTGTCGGGCGCGTCCAGCGTCGCGGCCACCTCGCAGGACGGATTCCCGGTCGGAACGCTGCAGTCGTACCAGATTTCCGAGGAGGGGCTGATCACGGGCAGCTTCTCCAACGGGCAGAGCCGCACGCTGGGGCAGGTCGCGACCGCGGGCTTCTCGAACGCGTCCGGCCTCGAAAAGGTCGGCCAGAACCTGTTCCAGGAGGGCAGCAATTCGGGCCTGGCGCAGGTCGGCCTGCCGAGCGTCAACGGACGCGGCAAGATCAGCACGGGCTTCGTCGAGATGTCCAACGTCGATCTCTCGACCGAGTTCACGAACCTGATCGTGACGCAGCGCGGCTTCGAGGCCAACACGAAGATCGTGACCGCGGTGGACGAGCTGCTCCAGGCCGTCATCAACCTGAAGCGGTAGGCAGGTCCGCGACCGCAAGGCGGCGAATGGTGAGCAGGGCTCGGGCGCCACGCCCGGGCCCTGCTGTTTCATTCGTCCGGCCGCGCGGCCCAGCGCTCATCGCACACGTCCCGTGGCGCTCCCTGTAGCCATTGCAGTAGCGCGCCCTCCGGGCCAAACCGATACCGCGGCAGCCCGCAGTCAAACCGGTACCGCGGCCTTTCGTGGCCGAACCGGTATCGCGGCCTCCGGAGCCGAACCGGTGCCGCGGCCCTCCATGGCCGCCGTGGCCAGTGCGGGCCGTCCAGCTAGCGCCCGCAATTCGCCCTCCGGGCCATAACGACAGCGCGGCCTCTGGGGCATAACGGTAGCGCGGCCCTCCGTGGCCGCCTCAGACCGCTGCGCCCGCCGGCCGTGGCCGCTCGCGCTTACTGCGTAGGCGTAGCTTCCACGGCACCGGCAGCGCGGCCCAACGCTCACGACCCCCGCGGCCCGGCCCTCCGTGGCCGCGTCGCGGATCTATCGTCGCGCCATACGGCGGAAAGGCAGCGCATGCAGCGCATCAACGCCACAAAAACCATAGGCTGCCTCTTCGGAGGCGCGATCGGCGACGCGCTCGGTATGCCGTACACGGGCATGAACCGCGCCGAAATCGTGGCGCTCGGCGGCGTTTCCGAATTCGCGCCGGCCCGGACGACGGCCCCGGTCTCGATCCCCCTGACGGCGCTCGCGGACCCGGAGCTGGACGATCTGCTCGAACCCGGCCAGTGGACCGACGACACGCAGCTGACGCTGGCGCTCGCCGACGCCCTTATCGAGGAGGGCGGCCTGTTCGTGCCGGATACGTGGGCGCACGCGCTGGTCCGCTGGCTCAACAATGCGCCGCACGGCCCCGGCCTGGCGTCGGTGCAGGCGGCCATCCAGCTTCGGACGGGCGGCGCGGAGTGGGACGAGGCCGCCGATCCCGACGGCGGCGGCTGCGGCGCGGCCACGCGCGTGGCTCCCGTCGCGCTCCTCTATCCTGACGATCCCCCGGCCCGGCGCCGCATCGCGATGCTCCAGGCGATGACCACGCACGGCAGCCCGGACGCGCAGGCGGCGGCGGTGGCCGTGGCGGAGGCGGTCGCGCTCGTGCTGCCGCTGGAGCCCGCGGCTGTGGCGGACTGGGACGGCGCGGCGCTGCTGCAGGCCGCGGTGAATGCGGTGCGGGCGCAGTCGCCCGCGTTCGAGGAGTTCGCGCGCTGTCTGGAGGGCGCGCAGGCGATGCTTGCGGACGACGTGGAGGTGGAGACGGCGGTGCGCGTGCTGGGCGTTTCGGCCTGGTCGCGGGAGGCGGTCCCGACCGCGCTCTACCTGGCTGCGCGGCTGCCGCGCGACCCGGAGGCGCTGATCCTGGGCGCCGTCACCCTGACCGGCGGGGCGGTGGAGAGCATCGCCGCGATCGTCGGCGCGATCGCGGGCGCACTGCACGGCGTGACGCGTCTGCCGGGCCGCTGGCGCCGCGGCGTGGAGGACGCGCCGCGGCTGCTGTCCACGGCGCTCGCGCTGCACGGCCTGGCGGAGGCGCGACGGGGGCCGTAGGGCCGGCGGGAGCCCGGGTTTATTTTCGTTTCGTCTTCCGAAGTGGCGTTTCCGGGCGGATAAAGATGAAAACCGAGATGCGCCGGGGCGCCCCGGGTGCAGCGGTTCTCGCGGCCTGAAAGTAATTCTCAAGAAAACAGTGATGCGAAAGGCGCGCCATCGAAAAAATGAAGCGGTTGCTTTCCTGCGGCGTTCTGGTGGTATTAGCACTTCTGGCCTCTATTCTGGCTTACGTCAGGTACAGCTAGGAGTGGTCTTTGCGCGTTTTGTCGATATACATTCAGCGCGAGTATTGGCCGAGCCACTACAAGCTTGATCACACGATGCCGCCTGATCTGTCCGGGGACATTCCGTTTGCCGAGAGCCAGCAGAAGGCGCGGCCAGACGACGAACACGATCGACAGATTGCGTATATGTATCGCCGCCTAAGGCCACGGCTATCCGGTTGCCGTCCGATTGACGGCGGGCGCGGTGTCGAATGTGACTTAATCAGCGATGGCCCGTTCAAATCGCGGGAGGTGGTCACTTTCCGAAGACCTGGCCGCTGATGCGGAGCGACGGCTGCGTGCTGAACTGGCGCCCGCAGCGCCGTTATGTACGGCTGGCTAAGCCTTGGCTCGGTGAGGCGAAACGGCGAGGCCACGAATGGCTATAGCTGTTTGCGCCTTCGTCCGGCGGCACGGGACTAAGAATCCGAGATTTTGTTGGCGAGATCGCCGTATTCAACGTCGCATTGGGCGACGGCTCCGACTTCACGCCGCCCGCGGCCGAGTACTCCGGGACGGAGAACGGCCTGATCGCGCTGTACAAGCTGGCGTCGGGCGGGACCGACAGCGGCACCAGCT
>DATGJU010000238.1:0-7608 GCA_035295045.1 Chthonomonadaceae bacterium | reverse complement strand
GAGCAGACGCCGGAGCGGACCGCCGCGTATCGGCGTAACGATAGCCAGAAGGGTGCGGAATTGGGCGCGAGATCGCCGGCATCGACTTTACGATTCCGGCGGTGCCCGCTATAATAAGGCGCGCTCACACCCACACGCGATGAGATCGACGCCGCGCGCCGTGGCGGAGGCGGAAGTCGCCCACCTGCGATCGGAGATTGCTGCCCTGCAGAGCCAGGTCAAGGACCACTCGATAATCTAACCATCGGACTGTTAACGCGGAATGCTGGGGATGCTCCCATGTTTCGACTCGAGGCCCAAAAACCGGTGCACCTGTGCGACGGAATGTCGCGTCGGGACTTCCTGCACGCCGGATCGCTCTCCATGCTCGGCCTCACGCTCCCGGGCCTCCTCGAGCTGAAGGCGCGGGGAGCCGTTCGCAAGGACCGCGACGTCAATTGTATCATGCTCTTCCTCCTGGGCGCGCCGAGCCAGCTCGACACGTGGGATATGAAGCCGGACGCGCCGGCCGAAATCCGTGGGCCGTTCCACCCGATCAAGACGAACGTGCCCGGCATCGAGATTTCCGAAATCTTCCCCCGCATGTCGCGCCACGCCGACAAGTTTTCGATCGTCCGGTCCGTCTATCACACTGCCGCCGCCGTCCACGACAGCGGCCACCAGATGATGCAGACGGGCCGCCTGTTCGGCGGCGGGCTGGAGTATCCGAACATCGGCTGCGTCCTGGACTACGTCAAAGGGCCGCGTGGCGACGTACCGGCGCACGTGCTCATGCCGCGGCCTATAGGCGCGACCGGCGGCAACATGCCGCACGGCCAGACAGCGGGCTTCCTCGGCAAGACCTACGATCCCTTCGTGCTGAACGCCGATCCCTCCGACCCGCGGTTCAAGGTGCCGGACCTCCTTCCGCCGGACTATATCAGCGCAGTCCGCGAGGCCCGGCGGCGAAAGCTGCGCGACGCGATCGACGGCTCCGTGAAGGCGCTGGAGACCAGCCCGGACGCGCGGCTCCTGGACGAGAACTTCCATCAGGCCTACACGCTGATGTCCTCCGAGAAGGCGCGCGAGGCGTTCGATATCGGAAAGGAGAGCGAGGAGACGCGCAAGAAGTACGGCATGAACAAGTTCGGCCAGTCCTGCCTGATGGCGCGCAGGATGGTCGAGCGCGGCGTCCGCTACGTCACCATCAACATGTTCGAGACGGTATTCAACGAGATCACCTGGGACATCCACGGCAGCGCGCCCTTCACACCAATCGACGCCTACAAGACGCTCTGCGGCCCGTGGTTCGACAACGGTTACACCAGCCTCATCGAAGAGCTGCACGAGCGCGGGCTGTACGATAACACCATCGTGGTGGCGACGGGCGAGTTCGGCCGGACGCCGAAGATCAATCCGGCCGGCGGCCGCGACCACTGGCCGCAGTGCTGGAGCATGATCCTCGGCGGCGGGGGGATCAAGGGCGGCCATATAGTAGGCGCCTCCGACCCGATCGGCGGCTACCCGACCGACCGACCCACCAACCCGGCGGACGTGGCGGCCACGCTCTACAGCGCGCTCGGCATCAGCCTGACGAAGGAGCTTCCCTCGCCCGGCAACCGTCCGATCCCGGTCGTGGATTACGCCGCGCGGCCGATCACGGAGCTGCTATGAACGCCGGGGTTCAGTGACACATGTTGCTCAGGCGAGCAGTTTCAGCAGAACCCCCGATTAGATTGCGGGACCATTACCCGGGCCGCCGCTTACGTCCAGGACTGTTTCGCTAAGGATAGCAGGAAACCAGGAAGAGTGCGCTTCCGAGCCTCGCTTTATCAAACTTGGACTCGGGATATGAGGTCGTGATGCCTCGTTTTCCGGGTTCCGGATTTCCTGGCTTCCTTAGGTCAATGGCCACATCGCATTTGCCGGGCTGCGTACCGTTAGGCAGTGAGTTCGAGCCCAAGGTCTCAGCCATGGGAAGCGCTTTGACACGGAGTTCACGTTGACGGTAGCAAAATACGGCGCGTTCTGGTCAGCCACGTTATGCGTGCTTGCATCGGGGATCGCCGCAGGCGCGCAGCCTCAATCGCCCATCCGGATCGTCCAGACAGACGCCGCCCTGAACGACGCGCAGGCGAGGCAGCGTCCACTGGCCGCAATGCGGACCGTGCACAGCTTCGCGGGAGACCGGAGCCTCGACGCCGTGTTCGCCAGCTCGAATCGCAAGGTCGCCGGCGCGTTGGCAATCTCCCGCTGCTCAGCCGGGGCGCGGTCCAAATTCGCGACTGCGCCAATCCAAAATCTGCATGCCCGCGGTAGTGGGAGATCCAAATACCAGACTCCGGTATCTTTCCGAAACCACGTCCTGCCGGTCCTGACGAAGGCGGGCTGCAACTCCGGGGCTTGCCACGGCGCGGCGGCGGGCAAGGGCGGGCTCAATCTGAGCCTTCGCGGTTTCGATCCCGACGCGGACTACAATGTGCTGACGCGCCAGGCGGGCGGCCGGCGCGTCGTACCGGGAGATCCGGCGAGCAGCCTGTGCCTGCGCAAGCCGACGATGGCGCTTCCGCACGGCGGCGGCCTGCGCATCGCGCCCGGCTCCCCGGAGTACCGCGTATTGGCGAGCTGGATCGTTGCGGGGGCGCCGCGCCCGTCGCCGCGGGACGCGCGAGTCCAGGCGCTGGAGGTCTCGCCGGCCCGCGCGGCGATTCCACTCCACGCCACGCAGCAGATCACGGTGCGCGCCCGCTACTCCGATGGCCATTCGGAGGATGTTACGCGCTGGGTGAAGTTCGGCAGCAGCGATAACAGCGTGGCGACCGTGGACGATATGGGCCGCGCGGAGATGGCCGGCAGCGGCGAGGCGGCGATCACGGCCTGGTTCAACAGCAAGGTGACGTTTGCGCGCCTCACGTCACGCTTCGCGGGAGCGCCGCCCCCGGAAGTCTACGCGCAGGCGCCGCGGGCCGGCTTCATCGATGATCTGGTGCTCGCCAAGCTGAAGGCGCTCGGCATCGCGCCCTCCAGCCGCTGTTCGGACAGCGAGTTCGTCCGTCGCGCTTTCCTGGACAGCGCAGGAGATCTCCCGACGCCCGGCGAGACGCGCGCCTTCCTCGCCGACACCGCGCCGGACAGGCGCGCGAAGCTGATCGATCGGCTCCTGGCCCGCCCGGAGTGCGTCGACTACTGGACCTACAAGTGGTGCGACCTGTTCCTCGTGAGCAGCAAGAAGCTGCCGGCGCCGGCGATGAAAGTCTTCTACGACTACCTGCGCAAGAGCGTGGCGGACGACAAGCCATGGGACCAGCTCGCCCGCGAAATCCTGACGCCGACAGGCAGCAACCTGGACAACGGCGCGGCCAGCTACTACGTGATGCACAAGGACCCGATCGACCTGACCGAGACGACAACGCAGGCCTTCCTCGGCATGCCGCTCACCTGCGCGCGCTGTCACAACCACCCGCTCGAGAAGTGGACGCAGCGCGACTACTACCAGATGGCGAACCTGTTCTCGCGGGTGCGGCTGAAGAATGGAGATCGCGCCGGCGAGGTACTGGTCCTCGCCTCCGACGAGGGCAACATCAACCTTCCGCGCCTCGGCGCGCCACTCCCGCCGCGCCCGCTCGACGGCGAGGAGATCGCGCTGGACGATCCCGCCGACCGGCGTCAAAAGCTGGCCGACTGGATGACCTCACCCGCCAATCCCTACTTCGCCAAGGCGATCGTGAACCGAGTGTGGCGCAGTTTGATGGGCCGCGGCCTGGTCGAGTCGGAGGATGACGTGCGGCTGACCAATCCGCCCTCCAACGCGGATCTCCTCGACGCGCTGACGGCTGATTTCGTAAGAGGCGGCTTCCACATCCGACGGCTGATACGCGAGATCATGCTCTCGGAGACCTACCAGCGCTCGTCCGCGCCTGCCGGCAACAACGGCGGCGACGATCGGTACTACTCGCGGTACGTCGTCCGCCGCCTCCCGGCGGAGGTGATCCTCGACTCTCTCTCGCAGGTCACCGGCATCCCGACCGACTTCGCGGGATACCCAAAGGGGACCCGGGCGCTCCAGCTTCCGGACTCGCAGGTCGCATCCTACTTCCTGACCGCATTCGGCCGGCCCGAGCGGGAGCGGACGTGCGCCTGCGAGCGTCAGCAGGAGCCAAACGTCGCGCAGGCGCTGCACCTGGCGAACGGCGACACCGTCAACGCCAAGCTGCGCGCACCGGGCGGCCTGATCGACGCGCTGCTGAAGTCCGGCGCGACGGACGATCGCGTGCTGGACGATGTCTATCTGGCCGCGTTCTGCCGCCTGCCGACCACGGACGAGCGGTCGAAGGCGCTTGCAATCCTGCGCGACTCGGCCGGGCCGGACCGCGGCAGGCCGTTCCCGGACCCCACCGCGCGCCGTGCCGTGCTTGAGGACGTCTGCTGGGCCGTGCTGACCGGCCGCGAGTTTCTGTTCAACCATTGAGGAGCGATCGCGCTACGGCCGCAATCCATGCGGGAGTTTTATCCGGCCACGGAGAATCGGTCTCATCGAGCCGAAACCGGCCCACGAGCCTGCACGTTTACGAAACTGCCACCGAGGAGATTATGCCCACCGATCCGACCGTCCTTGCGGCGCTGAGCACAGCGCTTGAAAGTGACGCTGAAAACGTGCCGCTGCGGCTGCACCTGGCTGGCCTGCTGTTGGAATCGGGTCGCGCGCAGGAGGCGCTCGGCCACTCCGCGACGGTGCTCGCCGCCCAGCCCGATCACGTTGAAGCGCTTAAGGTGGCGAGCGCTGCCGCCGCGCAGACTGGCGACGCGGCCAAAGCGGACGGCTTTCGCCGCCTGCACGAGGCCCTGAGCTGGAAGCAGACCGCCGGAATGCTGGACGGTCTCGGCATCCCGCCGCTGCCCGACGTGCCGTCGATTCCGGGCGCGCCCCGCGCCGACCCGCCGCCGGACGACCGCCTGGAGCGCTCGGGCATTCGCATCGGTGGCCCGCTGGAAGAGGACGCCGAGCCCCGCGGCTCGTGGGAGATCGAGCGGCCCTCCGTGACGCTGGCGGACGTCGCCGGGATGAACGAGGTGAAGCGGCGGCTCAACATCGCCTTCCTGGCCCCGATGAAGAATCCGGACATGATGCGCCTCTACGGCAAATCGCTCCGAGGCGGACTCCTGCTGTACGGTCCGCCCGGCTGCGGCAAGACCTTCATCGCGCGCGCCACCGCCGGCGAGCTGGGCGCCCGCTTCTTCTCCGTCGGCCTCTCGGACGTGCTCGACATGTGGCTGGGCCAGAGCGAGAAGAACCTTCACGCGATCTTCCAGGAGGCGCGCCGGAACCGGCCCTGCGTCCTCTTCTTCGACGAGATCGACGCGCTCGGACGCAAGCGCAGCCTTGTCCGCAACTCCGGCGGGCACGACGCGGTGAACCAGCTCCTCGCCGAAATGGACAGCGTCGAGGGCAACAACGAAGGCGTCTTCGTCCTGGCCGCGACGAACCATCCCTGGGACGTGGACACTGCGCTGCGCCGTCCCGGCCGGCTCGACCGCACGCTCCTCGTGCTGCCCCCGGACGAGCCGGCGCGCGAGGCGATTCTGCGCATGGGACTCAACGCGCGCCCGATGGGGTCGATCGACCTGAAGACGCTGGCCGCCCGCACGGCCGGCTTCTCCGGCGCGGACGTGGCGCACCTCGTCGATGCCTCGGCGGAGTACGCCATGGAGGATTCGATCAACCAGGGCCGGGCGCGGCCGATCCACGCGGACGACTTCGAGCGCGCGCTCCGGGACATCCGGCCGAGCACCCGCGCCTGGTTCGACACTGCCCGCAACTACGTGCAGTTCGCGAACGACGGCGGCGCGTACGACGACCTGGCGCAGTACCTGCGCGCGCAGAAAATGCTGTAGGAGGAGGGGCCGGCGGTCATGGGCCAGGCGTCGGAGGTGGCGCAATTCCTGCGCTGGGAAGGCTGTCGAGGCGTAGGCGTACGGCTGCGTGCGAGGCATGGCGCTCCGGTCCGTCGGCAGCACAAGCTGGGCATCGGCACTGACCTCCCGCATGTCGGCTACAGGGGGCGGCGTGATAGGATCGTTCGAAGCGCGAGAGCACTACAGGCGAGGCGAATCGCTCCTGCGGCTGGATCGGCCGGAGGAGGCGATCCGCAGTCTGGCGCACGCGCTGGAGCATGAGCCGGAGAGCGTCTATACACTGTGCGCAATGTCGCAGGCCTACGCGATGCGCAAGGACTGGCTGTCCGCGCTCTCATTCGCGCAGCGCGCGGTCGCCGCCGACCCTGACGAGGAGTGGGCGCATCGCCGGATAAGCTGCTGCCTGGACGCGATGGACCGCCCGGCCGAAGCGCTGCGCGCCGCGGAAGAGGCGGTGCGGCTGGAACCGGACAATCCCGATGCGCTGCAGCAGCTTTGCCACATGCAGCGTGTAACCGGCCGCCTGGGCGACGCCGAGGCGACGGCGCTCGAGTTACGCGCGCAGTACCCCGACAGCGCTTCGCCGCATTTCGAACTGGGCCTCGTGCGCATTCGCCAGCGCCGCTTTGCGGAGGCGTTGCAGTGCAATCGGGACGCGCTCGCGATCGATCCGGAGATGTCCGAGGCCCTTAACAACCTGGGGCTGGCGCTCTCTGAGCTAGGCGAGACCGCGGCGGCGCTGGACCTGTATCGCCAGGCGCTTCAGGTCGAGCCGGAGGATATGACGGCCGCCGCGAACCTGCTCTCGCAGGCGACCGTGTGCGGATACGCCTCCGTAGACGAGTTCCTGCTCGCGCGCGGCGATCGGGATTTCGCCTGGAAGATCGAGCGTCGAAACGCGCTCAAAAAGCAGGCGTCCGACCTGTTGGAGGGTTACGCGCGGATTACACTGGGCGCATCGAACGTCACTATCTCGTCGAATATCGGCACGCGGCGCGCCGTCGAGGCGATCCAGTTGCTGCTCCAGGCCGCAGATCTGACGCCCTACGATCCGTCGATCTACACCGCCCTCGCCGAGACGTTTGTAAAGTGCGGCGACCCCAAGGAGGCGCTCCGCGCGGTGGACTACGCGATCCAGGTCCGGCCCGACTACCGGCGCGCGCTGGAGCTGCGAAGCTGGATTCTATGGACGATGAGCGAGCGGGCGGAATGGGCGCCGTGGCGTGCGCAGCTCGAGGCGGACGCTGTCGCCGCCGCCGTCCACGCCGTGCACATGACGAAGGACAATCCCAATACGATCTACTACCTCTGCAGGCTGCACCTCCTCGCCAGCTCCCGCGATCCTTCGCACGTGCTCCTGGCCGAGCAGGCCGCGCACCGGCTCGTCCAGCTCGCGCCGGAAGACTGGTTCTCCTACTACGTGGTGGGCAATGTCCTGGAGTGGCAAAACCGGCTTCACGAGGCCGAGTTATGCTACAAGCGCGGCGCCGAGTGCGACCCGCAGTGCGCGGCGGCCGCGTACGCGGTGGGATGCATCCTGGATCGGCGCTTCAAGCGGCTGGAGGCGCGGCGCTGGTTCCGGCACGCAGTCAAGCTCGAACCCGGCAACATGTCCTATCGTACCGCCGCCTCCCGCCCGATCGGCCTACTCTCATCGATCTAGCGCACAGGGGCAATGGATACGAACGGACGTCTCGCTGCCAATCGAGCCATGCC
>DATGJU010000237.1:0-3234 GCA_035295045.1 Chthonomonadaceae bacterium | reverse complement strand
ACATCGTCGGCGATACCGGGCGCTCCGTTCCGTCAAAACAGCCGCAGGCCCTGGGAGACGCGATTGCGGACCTCTTGACTGCCGGCGCTGAGGAGCGCACACGGCTGAGCTGCGCCGCCCGCGCGCGAGTACGCGACCGCTTCGATCTGGGCGCCGTGGCTCGCCGCTACGAGCAGCTCTATTGCGAGCTTGCGAACAGGCCGCCATGTGTGGCCTGACAGGGTTCCTGGACGCGGCAAGAGCTACCTGCGGCGAGGAGATGACGCAGCTCGTCCGGCGGATGGCGGAGACGATGGCGGCCCGCGGCCCGGACGACCGCGGGGAGTGGGTCGATCCGCCAGCCGGTATAGCCCTGGGCTTCCGGCGCCTCGCCATCGTGGACCTGTCGCCGTGCGGCCGCCAGCCGATGCACTCTGCATCGGGTCGCTACGTGATCGCGTTCAATGGCGAGGTCTACAACTTCGCGGCGCTGCGGGCGGACCTGCAGCGGAGCGGGCAGACCGGGCTCCTCCGGGGCAGCTCGGACACGGAGGTGATGCTCGCCTGCATCGAGGCGTGGGGCCTGCAGGCCGCGGTGCGCCGATTCGTCGGGATGTTCGCGTTCGCGCTGTGGGACCGGCAGGAGCGCAGGCTGCACCTTGTCCGCGATCGGCTGGGCGTGAAGCCGCTCGCCTATGGGCTATTCGGCGGGACGCTGCTCTTCGGCTCTGACCTCAATTCGATCCGCCGTCATCCTGCCTTCCGCGCCGAGATCGACCGGGACGCGCTGACGCTGTTCCTCCGGCACAACTACATCCCTTCGCCCCATACGGTCTATCGCGGAGTGCGCAAGCTGCCGCCAGGCACGATACTCTCCGTTGACGCGGGCGACGCAAGCCTGCCCGAGCCGGTACCTTATTGGAGCGCGCGCGAGGCGCTGGAACATGGACTGGCGTGTCCGTTTCCAGGGGATGAGCGCGAGGCGATCGATCGACTCGAGGTACTGCTCAAGGAATCCGTGGCCCTCCGCATGATTGCCGACGTGCCGCTCGGCGTGTTCCTGTCCGGCGGCATCGATTCGTCGACAGTCGTGGCGCTGATGCAGGCGCAATCAACTCAGCCGGTAAAGACCTTCGCGATCGGGTTCCGAGAGGAGGGCTACGACGAAGCAGGCTATGCGCGGGCCGTAGCCGCGCATCTTGGAACGCACCACACTGAAGTATACGTCTCGGCGGAGGACGCGCTGGCAGTCGTCCCAATGCTGCCTACCATCTACGACGAGCCGTTCGCTGATCCATCGCAAATCCCAACCTATCTTGTGTCCGCGCTGGCGCGGCGCTCCGTCACCGTGAGCCTCTCCGGCGACGGAGGCGACGAGCTGTTCGGAGGCTACGATCGTTACTTCCAGGCGATCGGCCTTTGGTCCGGCATGCGGCCAGTTCCCGCGCCCATGCGCCGCGCGCTCGCGGGCGTGGCGGCTTCACTGCCGTCCGCGCTTTTGAATGGCGCCTATCGTTGTATCGCTCCCACCTTGCCGCGCCGCCTCCGGCAGATGCGGCCGGCGGACCGACTCCGAAAGGCCGCGCCGCTCGCGGGCGCCCGCTCGGCAGAGGCGCTCTACCACGCCCTCGTTTCGCACTGGCCCCAACCGGACCGGATCGTTCTCGGCAGCACGGAGCCGCAGACGCCGCTCACGCAGCCGGACGGGACACCGTCCGGCGCGGACCTCGCAGAACACCTTATGTATCTCGACGCCGTCACCTACCTGCCGGACGACATCCTGGCCAAGGTGGACCGGGCAAGCATGGCGGTGAGTCTGGAGGCGCGGGAGCCGCTTCTGGACCATCGCGTGGTGGAGTTCGCATGGTCCTTGCCGCTCGCCATGAAGATGCGCGCCGACGAGGGCAAGTGGGCGCTCAAGCAGGTGCTTTACCGGTACGTTCCGAAGCCCCTCATGGACCGGCCCAAAATGGGCTTCGGCGTCCCGATCGACGCGTGGCTTCGCGGTCCGCTGCGGGATTGGGCCGAGGCGCTGCTCGATGAGGGACGCCTGCGCGCAGGCGGAATCTTCGATCCGACGCCCATTCGGACAAAATGGCGTGAACATCTCGAGCAAAAGCGCGACTGGCACTATAGCCTGTGGTGTATACTTATGTTCGAGGCTTGGCTGGAGGCGCAGCCGCATTGAGCACGATCATTACCGAAGACGTTAAGCCTGAACCGCATGTCCGCGGATCGCTCCGCAGCCACGCGGCCGGCGAGTCCGTCCGCCCGCTGAAGGTGATGCGGATCATTGCCCGGCTGAACGTGGGCGGTCCCGCGATCCACACGATCCTGTTGACGGATCGCATGGACCGCGTGCTGTACCCGACGCTGCTCGTAACTGGCGTCGAGGGCCCGTCGGAAGGCAGCATGCGCTACCTTGCCGAGTCGCTCAACGTCCGTCCGCACGTCATACCGGAAATGGGCCGCGAGATCTCATGGCGAGACGACGTTGTCGCGCTCTGGAAGCTGATCCGGCTGATGCGGCACGAAAAGCCTGACGTGATCTGCACGCACACCGCCAAGGCCGGCACGCTGGGCCGCGTCGCCGCCCTCATCGCCCTCGCAGGCCGGCGGAAGCGAATCTTCCACACCTTTCACGGCCACGTTTTCCACGGCTACTTCACTCCGCGGAAGACTCGAATCTTCCTCCGCATCGAGCAGCTTCTCGCCCGAGTGACGGACCGGCTCGTCGCCGTGACCGATACCACGTGCCAGGAGCTAGTCGAGTACGGCGTCGCCGGCGAGGGCCGCATCGCGGTCATACCACTGGGTTTCGATCTGGCGCCATTCCATGCATGCGGCAGGTTCCGCGGGGAGCTGCGCGCCGAGCTGGGTCTGGCTCCGGATGCGCTCCTGCTCGGAATCGTCGCCCGGCTGGTCCCTATCAAGCGCATCGACACGTTCCTAGCTGCCGTCAAACAGGTCCGCGAGACGTATCCCAATATTCACGCGGCGGTCGTCGGCGACGGCGAGCTGCGATCCGCGCTCGAGGAGACGGCCAGGTCACTCGGGGTTGCCGACGCGGTCCACTTCACAGGATTCCGCACCGACCTGCCCCGAGTCTACGCCGATCTCGATCTCGTCGTCCTATCATCGGTGAACGAGGGTCTGCCCGTAAGCATTATCGAAGCGATGGCATGTGGTCGAGTCGTCGTTTCGACCGAGGTCGGCGGAGTGCCGGACCTTATCTCGGACGGCGAAACCGGTTAT
>DATGJU010000236.1:0-9267 GCA_035295045.1 Chthonomonadaceae bacterium | reverse complement strand
AGCGCCTCGATCTGCTTTGAGTACTTCTCATCGAGCGCACGCATCTTTTCCATATTGGCGCGCATCTGCTCGAAGTTCGGCGGGCCTCCCTGGAATCCGCCGGGTCCGCCGGGTCCGCCTCCCGGTCCGCCGTTCTGAGGCGGGGGACCGCCCTGGCCGCCATCTTGCGGGCCGGCGTTCGGGCCGGGTCCGCTTCCGGCGTCGGGCGCGGCATTCTGGTCCGGACCGCCCGGTGGCGGGCCGCCGGGGAAGCCGCCCTGGCCGCCAGGACGACCCGGTCCGCCGCCGGGGCCGAAGCCGCCGGGTCCGCCCGGTCCGCCGCGAAACATGCCGGGCATAAGCGCGCGCTGCTCGGCGTGGAACTTCTCCTGGATCTTCTGGATCGACTGCTTCTGTGTCTCGCTCAGGTTCAGCTCGGCGGCCAATCCGCCGATGGGAGCATTTGCCAGCGATATCTGGCCGCCCATTCCGGGGAAGCCTGGCCCGCCCGGCGGCGGCCCGAACTGCCCGGGGCCGCCCGGTCCACCCGGCCCGCCAAACCGGCCCGGTCCGCCGGGGCCGCCCTGGTCTCCCGGCTGCTGAGCCTGCGCCAGTGCGGCACAGGAGATCGCCGCCGCGCCAAGCGCCGCGGCGAGAAGCCTTTTACATCCGCCCGACCATATGATGTTGCGCATGTCCTTGCCCTCTTTACTCGAAGTTGATAGGCATACTTTACTCCACCTCCATGAAAATCCGATGAAAGTAAAGGAAACCGGGTTATGCTAAGAATAGGAAGTAGAAAGGGACGAGGGGTACAGGTTTTCTGGTTTTCAGGTGTTCAGGCCGGCGCGCCGATTCCTCCGCGCTCACGAATCGCCAGGTGTCAGCGCACCTGAAGACCCGAACACCTGAAAACTCGAATACCCAGCCCTGTCCGCCGGGCTTGGAGCATCCAATGAGAATCCTATTGATCGAGGACGAGGTCGCGATCGCCTCCGTGGTCAAGCGCGGGCTGGAACAGGCGCGCTACCAGGTGGCGATCGCCCAGGACGGCGCGCGTGGGCTGGAGATGGCGCTCACCGGCAACTACAGCCTGATCCTCCTGGACCTGATGCTCCCTAAGCTGGACGGATGGCAGGTGTGCGAGGAGCTGCGCGCCCAGCGCTGCAGCACGCCTATCCTGATGCTCACCGCGCGCGGTCAGCTCCCGGACCGCGTGCGCGGACTGGAGATGGGCGCGGACGACTATCTGCCGAAACCGTTCGAGTTCATCGAGCTGCTCGCGCGCGTACGTGCGCTGCTGCGCCGCGACAAGGTCCACAAGGCCAAAGTATTCCGCGTCGCCGACCTCGAGATCGACACGTCCCTTCACCGCGTGACTCGGGCCGGCAGGGAGATCGCGCTCAGCCCGCGGGAGTATACTCTCCTGGAGGCGCTCGCCGCGCACGAGGGCCACGTGCTCTCGCGCGAGGCGATCCAGGACCGCGTCTGGATGGACGAGGAGGCCTACTCGAACACCGTGGACGTCTATATCGGCATGCTGCGCAAGAAGATTGACGCCGACAGCGCGACCAAGCTGATCCACACCGTCCGCGGCGCAGGCTACACGTTGCGCCGGCCCGAGTCGGGCGAGGCGCGCCAATGAACATCCACGATTGCCGCGCTCACTGCGCGACGCGGGCGGCGCCAGTCGCGAGCGCCAGATCCGTGAATCGAGCGGACGCGGGCGCCATGTTCGTGGGGCGCAGGCCCCTGGGCTGCGAAGTCCTGGAACGCGCGGCTGTGGCCTCGACTGGCGCAGGGAGCAGGCGCGTGGAGCGCGCGGCTGTGAGGTGCGTTGGCGTAGGACGCCCGCCCGTGGGCCGGCCGGCGCTGAGGCGCATGGTCGTGGGCGCCATGCCCAGGCGGCGCAGACCCGTGGGCCACATGGCCGTGGGGCGATGGCCCGTGGGGGGCGCCGCTGTAGGGTGCAAGGCCGTGGCCGCCATGCCCGTGTCCGCCGTGTCCGTGGGACTGAAGTCCTCGGCTCGTGACAACCACAGGTCCGCCTTTGCGGACGTTGGCTCGGCCCTGGGACGGCCAAATTACCGCATGGTTCGGGCGTTGCAACTCGATTTTCGAATCCGTCAGCTGAGTCGACTCCACGCCAGGTTCGCGACCGGGATTCGCCGCGGTAATGTCTTCGGATCAGGGTCTCCGAAGGCGCCGCACCGATACGCGTTGACGATGTTGCCACGGCTTGGGGCCTTCAACTTCTTGGGCTCGGTTGGCCGCTCTCCAACGGCGTCGACGAACAATTCAAGGTTCGCGAAGGCGGACATGCTGTTTTCACGAGCCGAGGACTTCAGTCCCACGAGGGCGCATTCAACGGCGGCGCATTCCACGGCGGCGCTTTCAACGGCCCCGTGCCTCACCGCCTCGCAGCGCATGACCATAGGGTCCACGGTCTTGCGCCCTGCGGCTTCGCCGGGACCACGCATCTGCGCCGCCCGGAGCCTGGAGCCCGCCAGATGACCCGACCCCGCCGCGGCATCGGCCTCCGCTCGGTGCGCGCTCGCCTGCTCCTATGGAACACCGGCATCGTCACGCTTGTGCTCGCGACTATGGGCGGCCTCATCTCCTACACCGTCCGCGCGAAACTGATGGCCTCCGTCGAGCGGGACCTTCGCGACCATGCGGCCCGCGTCCAGCCGCCCCCGCCCCCTCGCAATCCCGACGATCCGGATACCGATCCCGGCCAGCCGGACCAGCCGCCGCAGCCCGCCATTCCGCGCGAGCCGGATGGCACTCTCTCCATTCGCGTGCCCCGCGTCTTCAACCTCGATGGCGTGGGCCGGCCGCCCTTCCAGGACAAAGCGCCGTGGGACGCCGACGCCTTCGCCGCGTCGCTCAAGGGCCAGGAGGTGATGAAGACCATACTCGTCGATGGCGAGCCCGCGCGTCTCTACTCGCGACCCCAATGGCCGCGCCACGGTCCGCCGCCGCGGCCGGGACGCCCGCCGGCCTACGCCGACGATACGCCGCGGCCAGGCGACCAGCCGCTCGGGGTGATCCAGACCGTCTACCCCCTCGCGGAGATCAACCGGTCGATCGATGAGATGAACGCAACGCTGCTCACGCTGATCCCGGTCGGCCTGCTGTTCGCCGCGTGCGGCGGCGCCTGGCTGACCGATCGCGCGCTCCGGCCGGTCCGCCAGATTTCGCAGACTGCGGCGAGCATCGGCGCGGCGGACCTGCGGCAGCGGCTGCCCCTTTCCGGCGGCGACGAGTTCGCCGAGCTTGCCGGCACGATCAACGGCATGCTGGAGCGGCTGCAGGCCGCGTTCGGCCGGATGGAGACGCTCGTACAGGAGCAGCGGCGCTTCACAGCGGACGCATCGCACGAGCTGAAGACGCCGCTGACGGTGATCAAGGCCAACTCCAGCCTCACGCTGGCCACGGAGCCGGACCGCGCCAGCTATCACGAGGCGATTCTGGAGATCGACCACGCCGCCGACTCGATGAACCACCTCGTCCAGGACCTGCTGCTCCTGGCGCGCGCCGACGAGGCGCAGGCCGGCCGGAACCGCAAGCGCATCTGCGTGGCCGATCTGCTCGCGGAGGTGGCCGATCCGTTCCGGCGGCCGGGCGCGGCTGCGATCCGCATTGCGCCTGTAGATCCGAATTTGCAGGTCGAAGTGAACCAGGACGAGATCGAGCGCACGCTCGCCAACCTGGTCAAGAACGCCCTTCAGTACACGCCCCCGGACGGCGCCGTGACGCTCTCATGCGCTGTTGATCGCGGATCCGTCCGCATAACCATCACCGACACCGGCATCGGCATCGCGCCGGAGCATTTGCCGCACCTGTGCGAGCGGTTCTACCGCGTGGACGCCTCACGCGCCCGCGCCGATGGCGGGTCCGGTCTCGGCCTCGCCATCTGCAAGAGCCTCACCGAGGCCAACGGTGGCCGCCTGGAGATCGCCAGCAAGCCCGGCTGCGGCACGACGGTGACACTCACCCTGCCCGCTTCCGCGAAACTGGTATCATACAATTAACATGCATTGTATGAGGAGGCCGCCTCGCTGGATACACGAAATATCCATCCCCTTACCGACTTTCTTCGCAGCCACAAGGCACATGTCGCCCGATTGAAAGAGACCGGTTCGCCGGAGGTGCTTACAATCAACGGAAGAGCCGAAGTCGTGGTCCAGGACGCGGAGAGCTACCAGGAGATCCTTGATCGCCTTCGAGAAATGCAGACGCTGGCCGCGATTCAGGAGGGCCTCGCCTCAGCCGAGCGCGGCGAGCTAAGATACGCTTCTCAGGTCCTGGCAGAGATGAAGGCGAAGTATGGCCTATCGGGTTAAACTCGCGGCCCGGGCCGAAGCCGATGCGTATGCCGCCGCTCACCCAATCACTCCTTCACTCCTCGCAGCCGCCGGAACCCCTGCGTGATGTCGTCGAAGATCGAGTAGAAGACCGGCGTCGCGAGCAACGTGAGGAGCAGCGAGAGCGTCTGGCCGCCGATGACCGCGAACCCGATCGTGCGGTTGGTCGCCGCGCCGGTGCCGCTCGATACGACCAGCGGGAACATGCCGGCGACGAAGGCGAACGTCGTCATCAGGATGGGGCGCAGCCGGTCCCGGTTGGCGGCGATGATGGCATCGTACCGGTTCATTCCCCGCTCGCGAAGCTGGTTCGTATGGTCCACCTGCAGGATTCCGTTCTTCTTCACCACCCCGAAGAGCACCAGGATTCCAAGCACCGAGAAGATGTTCAGGCTCTGATGGAAGATCGCTAGCGCCATCAGGGCGAAGGGAAGCGTGAGCGGAAGGGCGATCAGGATCGTGGCCGGATGGACCCAGGACTCGAACTGGGCCGCGAGGATCAGGTACATGAAGACGATTGCAAGGCCGAACGCCGTGATGAAGGCGACGAACGCCTTGCCCAGCTCGCGCGAGTTGCCGGTAGGGCCGCTCTCGTAGCCGGGCGGCATGTGCAGGTCCTTTACGATCTTGTCGACCTGATTCGCGATCTCCTGCTGGCCGAAGCCCGGCTGCACGTTGCACTGCAGCAGCACGTTCCGCCGCCGGTCCTGCCGCGTGATCTGCGCCGGGCCGGTGCCGTTGTCGAACGCCACCACCTCGTCGAGCGGGACGCTGCCCAGCGTCGAAGAGGGCACGGTCATCCGGTTGATCACGCTCTTGTCGTTTCGGAACGGCAGGTCGGCGCGCAGGTGGACCTCGTACTGCTCGCCGTTCTCGTAGTAGTCCGTCACCTTCTCGCCGCCGACCAGCACCCGTAGGGCGTTCGCCACGTCCGCGACGGAGACGCCCAGGTCCGCCGCGCGCTTCCGATCTACAGTGACGCCCAGCTCCGGCTTGCCGACGATCAGCGAGGACTGGGCGTCGACCGCTCCGGGGATCTTCTTCATCTGCGAGATCGCACGCTGCGAGTAGTCGGTCAGTTTGGCAAGATTGGGGCCGGCGATGTAGTAGATCACCTGGAATTGCGGCGCGCCGGTCGAGATGGTCTGCACCTGGCCGACGCTCGTCTGCAGCGCGCCGTATCTCCTCGAGACCAGGCCGCGCGCCGCCACCATCACGTCCTGCTGCGACCGGCCGGGCCGCGCCTTCACATCCTTCAGCTTCACGAAGATGTTGGCCAGGTTGTTCGTCTGCTGCGTGTTGTTGCCGATCGTGGTAACCGTATAGGCCACGCCCGGCAGCGTCCGCACGTCCGTCGCGATCGCCTCCGCTATGTCCCGCGTCGCCTCGATGCTCGTCCCCTCCGGCGCGCGCGCCGAGACCTGGAACTGCGACTCGTCGTCGTCCGGCAGGAAGCTCTTCGGCACGATCTGCGCCAGCGGTCCCATCGAGAAGAGCGTCACAAGCGAGGCGACCACGATCACCCAGCGGTGGCGCATCGAGAACCTCAACAGAACTGTGTAGACCGCGTCGATCGCCTTGAAGATCGGGTTCTCCTTGGAGGCGCTGTCGCCCTTCGCCGTCGGCCGCGCCGGTCCCCGCCGCGCGCCGCCGGCCGTCTTGTCCAGCGCCACGCTCACCGGCATGTTCTCAGGCTCCTCGGCTCCCGTGCGCTCCGCCGGCTTCTTGATCCAGCGGGCGGCGAGCATCGGCGTCAGCGTGAACGAAACGAGGAGCGAGACAAGGATCGCGAAGGCCATCGTGATGCCGAACGAGTTGAGAAACCGCCCGACAATGCCCTGCATGAAAGCGACGGGCAGGAACACGGCGATCAGTGAGAGCGTGGTCGCCATGACGGCCGGTCCGATCTCCCGCGTTGCGTCCACCGCCGCCTTGAACGGATCCTCGCGCTTCTCTTCGATGAATCGATAGATGTTTTCCAGCACCACGATCGCATCGTCGATTACGATGCCGACCGATAGCGTCAGCGCAAGCAGCGTGAGGCCGTTCAGCGTGAAGTTCATCGCGTTCATCAGCGCGAAGGTGCTGATGATGGACGCGGGGATCGCGATCGCCGAGATGATCGTCGTCCGGTAGTTCCAGAGGAAGAGGAGCACCACGAGCGCCGCCAGCACACTTCCGAGGACAAGGTGTTCCTTGACCGCGTTGGCCGCAGCCCGGATGTATTCGCTTTGATCGCGCGAGATGCGCAGCGAGTAGCCGTGCGGCAGCGTCTTGCTGATGTCGTCCAGCCGCTGCTTGATCCTGTCTACCGTGGCGACGGTGTTCAGGCCCGACTGCTTGCGGATCGACAGCAGCACGGTCGGCCTGGGCTTCGCGCCGACGTCGGTGATCTCCGCGACCGTCTGCGGATCCTCGGTGCTGTCCTCCACGCGGCCGATGTCGGAGACGTAGATAGGGGTATCGCCGCGCTTGGCGACGACGACGCTGCCGAAATCGGCCGGTGTCTGGATCCGACCGCGAGTGCGCAGCGTCAGCTCGGTCGCGCCCTGCTGCACCTGCCCGCCGGGCACCTGAATGTTCTGCGCCTCCATCGCCCGCTGCACGTCCGCGGACGTCACGTTGTACGCGCGCATCCGGTCCGGATCGACAGTGACGTTGATCTGGCGTTTCAGGCCGCCGAGCACCAGTACCTGGCCGACTCCGTTGATGCTCTCCAGGCGGCGGCGCAGCACCTTGTCGGCGTACTCCGTCGTATCGCGGATGTCCCCCGGCGCCGAAAGCGCGACCTCCAGGATCGGCGTGGCGTCCGGGTCCACCTTGTCGACCACCGGCGTCTTGATGTCCACCGGCAGGTTGGGGATCGCCGTGCTGACCTTATCGCGCACCTCCTGGGCCGCGACGTTGATGTCCTTCTCCAGGCCGAATGTCACGATCACGACGCCGACGCCCTCATAGGACGTGGACGTGAGCTGGTCGATGCCGCTGACGGTGTTGACGGCCTCCTCGACCTTGTCCACGACGTCGGTCTCGATCTCCTCCGGCGAGGCGCCGTCCTCGCGGACCGTCACCGTCACGATGTTGAAATCGACCTTGGGAAACCGATCGACGCCGAGGTTGAAGTAGCCGAATATGCCGATGACGACGAGCGTGAGGACGAGCACCGTTGCGAAAACGGGGCGCCGGACGCAGACTTGCGCGAGCCATTGCATGGAGACGTTGTCCTTGAAACTGGGCGCGGAATCCGGCGGCGCGGCGCGGCCCCGGCGCGGAGGGAAGTCGTGACGATGAGGCTATTATACCAGCAGCCTCGAAGATAAGCTGACCGCCAGTCAGGTTTCGAGGTTGAATACGAATGGCCGGCCGGAAGAATTCCGGCCGGCCAACGCCGGTGCGAAGCGTCCGGCGCGCGTTGCCGGGAGAGAGCGCGAACGCGCCCATACGGGCTCCGCTCCGCGCACTCCGAGGAGCCGATGGCTTGGAGTGCGGCGACGCGTCACCGCTTTGCCCCGCGGACGCGTCCGCGTGCAACGTAGTATCGAGCGCTGGCTTGTGCGGGGCGGCCGGCGACGCGTCGCCGGGGATATTGCGCGGCTGTGCACCCTAGAGCCTGGCCGGCTACTTCCCGTCCTTATCCGTTTTCGGCTTCCTGGGCTCGGCGGGAGCGCGGGGCGGGAGCCAGCGCATGGCGCGGGGCGCCGACCGGCTCGCAAAGACGCCGCGCGCAAGCGTGTCCAGGTAGTTGGCGCGGGTGTGCATCCCATCGTAAGAGAAGAGATTGATGCCGGCCGCGCCGGTCTTGCGGATCTCGGCGATCTTGTGCGCAACGTCGGCCGCCGCCAGCCGCCACGCGCCGACGCCGGTATAGACGTGCTTCTCGCCCGCGATCGCCACCGCCTCGCGCGTCTGCCGGATCACGCGATCGGTGTTGCGATCGTAGGCCATCAGCGCTACCGCGTCCAGGTATCCGGCCGTCAGCCAGCCGCGCCAGTCCTGGCCGCGCACGGCGTAGGCCTCGTTCGCGTCCGGGAAGACCGCCGCGGACACCTGGACGTAAGGCTTCGCCGTCTTTACGGCTTTCGAGATGCTCGCCACGATCGCGGTGACCTGGCCGCGACGCCACTCCCCCCACTCCCGGCCGAACGCGTGGACGTAGGCAAGTCGGTCCGATTTCAGCCGGCAATCGAACCGTGCGACCTCCTCCGGCGACAGCCGCTCCGCCATCGCGTCCCGGAAGCGCCTGAGCGTCGAGCCGCTGAAGTCGAAGTCGCTGCCCGCATAGCGGCAGTAGTCGAAGTGGATGCCGTCCACGTCGTAGCGCGTAGCGACATCGGTGAAAACGCGGAGCAGATGCTCCTGCACTCCCGGGTTGCTGGGCTGCAGAAAGGCGCCTTCGCAGCGGTCATTCCCGATGGGCGAGCAGCGGCCGTGACGATCGCAGGCGAACCAGTCGCGGTGCGCGTTCCACAGGTGCTGCGGGCTGAAGGGCGCCTTCGCGCCGCTCCAGGTGAGGAACGTGTTCATCCAGGCGTGGACCTTGAGGCCGGACGCGTGCGCCTCGCGCACCATCTGCTCCAGCGGATCGAAGCTCGCCGGCTGGCGCCTTAGCTTCTCGGCGCGCGGCTCATACGGCGAGTTGTACCAGGCGTCGCCGCGGCCCCGAACCTGCACGAACAGCGTATTGATATGGTACTTGGTCGCGGTCACGATGACCCGGTGGACCGACTGCGGCGATGCCAGGCTGTCGCGCACGACCCACATTCCGCGCATCTCGCCCGTCGCATTCGACGCGAGCGCGGACGGGTCGGAGGGCGGCGCGGTGGGCGTCTCCTGCGCGATCGGGGGCCGCGCGGCGTCCCGCTGCGGGGCCGCCTCCTGGGCCGATGCGGGGCAGGCGGCGAGCGCGCAGGCCGAGACG
>DATGJU010000235.1:0-5468 GCA_035295045.1 Chthonomonadaceae bacterium | reverse complement strand
GGATCGCCGCGGTCCAGCCCGCGTCACTTACCAGCGACAGGCGACCCCACGATTGGTAGTCGGGATCAACATCGTAGCGGCCAAAGGTTTGCAGCGGGACCGACCAGTGGTAATTGCTCGGTGTGAATGGTGGCGTTGCCGTGCTTCCGGAGCACTGCTCCATGGCGACGCTCCCGACGCAACCCTGCCCGATCAAGATGTTCGCGTTACCTCCGTCATCCCATGTAACGCCGGATAAAATGAGGTGAGGGCGGCACGCGGACGCGTTATAGAGTACGAGGGCATCTGCATAGCCGGTGTTGGATTCAGCAGTTGCAGAAGGTGAACAGGTGACCGAAAACGAACCGCCCGGATTTGAAATCTGCGTGACGCGGGTCCCCGAAGCAGTCTGCCATCCTGAATCGGAGGTGGAGTCTCCCAGCAACGTCTGGCCAGGCAATCCGGAGTCGGCCGCCGCTACTCCGCCAGGCGCGATGTATCCACCGGAGTACTCCTGGGTCGACCAGTCAACGGATGACAAACAGGATTCTGTTACGATAACGTACTCCGGCGGGGCTTCGCCGGGCCAATTCGGGACCCACACGAAAGTTGCGGTAACGGCTCCGCTAACGTACGCGCCAACGTATGTTCCCGCATCGGAGGGCTCCGCTATATATCCGTAATACGAACTCGGGGTGTAGGCGCCGAGATCGCCTGAGGTGCTCCACGCGCCGCCGCTGTATGTGACCCGGTATTGTCCGGCCCAGGCCGGTCGTCCGCCGAGGACCGCGGTGAACATGAATACTGCCAGAAGCAGCGCTTTCCAGCTGGGCGGCGTCCGTACCGCTGGAACGAGGAGTGACGTGAAGTAGAATGGTCTGCAGGTCCTCATGGTCGGAATCGCCCTTCCTTTGCTTTGACTAGGTCGAACGGGAATGGAGCGTGGCGTTGGTTTCGATTGCCTACGTGGTAGTATAGCGACCATACAAACTATTGTAAAGGGGACAACGATGGGGTCGCGGTAACGATGATGTCCGCGACGCGAATGGAGTCGGAGGTCCGGTTCCGTCGCCAGGCACTTCCGTCACAATTCCACCGCCTTGCCAAACTGCGGATCGATGGCCCGGCGCGCCCGCAGGTGTGAAAAACATCACAGAAAAAATGACCGCGGGTCATGAACATTACCGCAGTCACTTTCGTCGGTAGAGATGTGCGAAGGATTCGGGGGCTTGACCGCAGAAAATCATCCTGGAAAACGGTGGGCGGGTGTCACGATGGCGCCGCGGCTACGTTATTGCTAACAGGGTGAAGTGCAGGCTCCGAATCGTAGGAAGGATGAACACCCGTGTTTACGCAAAACGTAACTCGTGAAACCCGGACGCTGATGTCCGGCGGCAGCCAGGAAGTTTGCGAACCGGTACAGGCCGCGGAGACGATCCTGCGCCGTCTGGGCGCCAGGGCGATCTCGATACTCACGAGCCCGCACCAGCTCGAAGACGGACGATGGATTCCCGCGCGGCTGAGCGCCAACGACTGCTACGTCGCTCTCGATGAGGCGTGCCGCAAGATGGCGCGCGTAGCCCTCCGCAAATATAACGAGAGCCCGGCGCTGCAGACGAAAGGATTTGCCGCCGCGATCGACGCGATCTTTCCGGATCCGGCCGCGTACCTGACCCGCTGCATCCGCTCAGTGATCAGCGATGCCGAGCGGCTGGCGCGGCGCGAGCTTCCCGCGGTCTCCCTGGAGCAGCCGATCGGCGGCGACGCGGCGCTGAGCCTGCGCGACACGATCGCCGACAGCGACGCCGCCGGCCGCCCGGAAGAGAGCCTTATCGACCGGGACGAGCGGCGGCAATTCCGCCAGGCGCTGGCGACCGCGCTGAAATCGATCCCCGCGAGCTACCTGCAGGCCATCCAGCGGGACATCGCGCGGGAGCGTGAGCGGGAGAATGGCGCAAAGGTCGCCCCGGAGAGCGCCCGCGAGCGGCAGACGATCTGCAGGGCGCGCGCCGCGCTATCCACCATCCTGGCGCGCGAGTGCGGACCCGATAATCCGTTCGTTCATCTGATTGCGCAGCATAGGAGCAGCCGCGTGCGGCACAAGACCACGGCACCGCCAGCCTGGACAAGCGAACGGCAGGAGGGTCTCTTCCAAAAGCTGCTCAGCAGCTCCTGGAAGGACCGGGCCACCGCCGCCGCGCACCCGGATGGCAATATCGAAGAGGCCGTGGTGAACGAGGTAAGCGCTGCCACCGGCGCAGCGCCGCCTTCGCCGGAGATGCGGCAGTCCATGCGCGTGATGGATCTGTTCGTGCTGGACAACGATCCGCGGTCCGACAATCCGGAAGCTCAGGCCTGCTACGATCAGGCGCTGAAGGCGCGCAAATCTGGTAAGATAGAGCAGGCGCTTAAGCTCTACGCCGCGGCGTTCGAGGCCGATCCCAGCTTCCTGGCCGCCTACAATGAAGTGGGCGTGCTCCTGATGCAGACAGGCAATCTTCGCGACGCGCTGAAGATCTACCTGACCGTCGTGGAGCGGGCCGATGCCGGCGAGCAGAAGTATATCGCCGCAAACAATGCCGCGGACGTCTATCTGACCTGGTTCGACGCCGGCCGCATGAAGGAGCGCAACATCGAACGGGCAACCTTCTACGCCCGCCTGGCGATGGAGCATCCGACGCCGATGCGCGCCTGCAACCTGCTGCTGGCCTACGTTAAGGACAGATACTATACCGAGGCGCAGCAGGTGATGGACTCGATCCTGCATGCCGGTCTGGCGAGCTGCCCGGCGGAGCGGTTCCTGCAGACGCTGTTCCAAATCCGCGATACGGATCTGGTGGCGTGGCTAAGCTGGCTCGACGGCGAGCTGAAGCAGGCGGCTGAGAAATAAGCCCTGCCGCGGACGACGATTTACTTTTCGACCGGGATTGCGCTCGAAGGATACGGTTCATAAAATGAAAACGATCAATAAGCGAAACGGCATAGCAGGCATCGGGCTCATCGCGGCGGCGCTATTCGTGCTCGGCTGCTTCTCGCAGATCGGTCCCGCCGCCGGCCACCGCGTGACGCTCAGCGCTCCCCACGCTGTGCAGGTCGCGGACGGCAGCGAGTCGAACGGCGGCGGCAAGGGCGGCGGCGGCGGCAAGGGCGGAGCGCGCCGGGGAAACCTCCCGGCCTGATCGGGCGAGCCGCGCCGGTCCGCCGGTTGGCGCGCGATTGCGCCGCGCAGGCGGCACGGCTGCGGCGCGACCCGGCCGCCGACCACCAATGATAGTCTATAGTTTGCGAGCGCGTGACCCCTCGTCGCGCGCTCGCGCCTGTTTCTGGCAGCGAAACACGATGAAGGCACCCTCTGGCTTGTGGTTCGTGATTTGCCGCTCGCGGCGGACGCTCGCCCCTCCAGCGGAATACGGCCGGCGCGAGTCGCGCTCGCGGCTTAAGGCCCGTGGCCCGTGGCGGACGCTGAGCGCCGTTCCGATAGTGGCCGCCATCGGGATCTCGCTGGCGCTTGCCGGCCCGGCCCGCGCCGCGCAGGCCGCGGATGAGCAGGCGGACTGGGAGGCGCGGATCGCCTCGCTCGCGCCGAACACCGTGGAGAGCGCGCGGACCATGCAGGCGCTTCTCCAGCTGCCGCCCGACACGAGCTTCGCCGTTTTGAAGACGGCCCTGCAGACCAATCCGTCCGCCGAGGTCCGGGTCTATCTTCTTAACATGGCGGCCGAGCACCCGCGCGTGCTGGACCTCCTCGACATCGGCGCGCGAGACGGCTCGCTGTTCGTTCAGAACCGGGCGCTGCAGGCGCTGGAGATGTACAGCTTCGCCAGCTTCTCCGAAGACTACAGCGCCTACGACGCGTGGCACAGAAGGCAGACCGGCCGTACGCTGGAAGAGACGATGCGCGAGAGCTGCCGGGAGTATATCGCAAGCGTGAACGGCGCGCCGGAGAACGAGCGCGCCGACCGGCTGAACCTGCTGCAGCGGATCGCGTACAATCTTTCCGGCACGGCGAACGCCCGCGTCCGGCGGAAGGCGATGCTCGAATCGGGCCTGCCGGACGCGCTTGCGCAGTGGGCCGCAAATCCGAACACCGCATGGACGGCGTTTGCCGTGATCCGCAACCTTCGCATGGACGAGGCCTACCTCAAGCGGGTCATGCTCCCGCTCATCGGGCCGAACGCGGACCTGAACTACCGGCGCCAGGCGCTCGGAGTCATCGCCTCGCCGGACAACCGCTGGGCCGGCGACCTGCTGCTGAAGATGTTCGTCAAGGAGTATCCGGACGCGGAGGCGGAGAGCGTAGGATACGCCATCACGCAGGTCGCCGATCCGCACGCCATTCCGACGCTTATCGCCATGATGGATGCGGACCGGAGCATAGACGGTCAGCGGTTTCTCGGCAATCTCCTCAACGTCATGACCGGCAACAACACGGGGGTCCAGCGCGACGCGGGCTTCTGGCACGGCTGGTGGGCGAGGAACGGAGCGCGGTTCCCTGCCGACGTGCGATCCCAGGAGATACCGAAGCTCGCCGTTCGGCCGCGGCCGATGGCCGGTCCCGCGAGCCGCGGCCCGGAGCAGCGGCAGATTGCCGGCGACGTGAAGCGCACCTACTGGCTTGTCACTCCCGTCCGCCAGCTCCGCGGCGTGGTTCCGGGCGCGCCAAGAGACCTGGCGCCCCCGGCGCCCCCGGTCGGCATCGGAATCGGCGCGGCGCGCGAGGACGAGGTTCCGGGCCTGCTCGTGGTGCTGCCGCCGGATGGAAACGGCGCGTCCGGCGCGCTGTTCTGGCAGGACGTGGCGCAGCGGGCGCTGCACAACCACTATCTGGTCGCGGTCGCGACGGCGCCGAAGTGGTCCGACTCGCAGCAGGATACCTGGGTAACCGGGGAGGGCGCGCGCCGGGTGAAGGAGGCGAAGTTCACCACCGCGAAGTTCGCGGCCGAGATCGTGCAGGACGTGCTCGCGAGCTACAAGGTGGATCCGAGCCGGATATTCCTCCACGGCGCCACCGACAGCGGCATGGCGGCCTACGCCTGCTCGCTGGACGAATCGACGCCGTTCAAGGGGTTCTACCTCCTGGCATCGCCGTTCCGCTCGGCCAGCCTCCCTCCCCTATCGCGGGCGAAGGGCCGGCGCTACCTGATCCAGGCCGGCACGAACGACCGAGCCGCGCCGCTGGTCCTGGCGACGGCCGCGCAGAAAGTGCTGCAGCAGCAGGGCGCGACGGTCCGCCTCGAGACCTTCAAAGGCGGCCACGGCTACGCCTTCGACGATCCCGGCGCCGATCCGATCGGAGAAGCCATCGCCTGGCTCGAAGGCGCGCGGAAGTAGGATGCGGGGCGAATTCTTTTTTCGTTTTGGGCGTGCGACACGAGGTCGCTTGTGTGATTGTCACGCGCGCTGCGACGTGACCGGGTGTCCCATCACCCGTACCCTAGGAGGTACTGCGGCGAGGTAACAAGCTGTGGGAAGCCCTCTGACAACGTATC
>DATGJU010000234.1:0-4142 GCA_035295045.1 Chthonomonadaceae bacterium | reverse complement strand
GAGACCGACCGCGACAAGTTCTGCATTCTCCGCATTGTCGATTTCTACCGGCGGCAGCCGACCGACCTTGCCGACTACTTGCGGGCCGCATGGCGCTACAGGCATCGTGCGGCGCTGGGCGAGCCGAGGTCGACGCTGGCCTCTGTCGCCGCGGAGACGCGCGTCAGCCCTACCTACCTCGACCGCATCTGGAAGACCCTGAATGCACCGGGGGAGAAGGTCGGACCGATCGCCGCGCTGCAGGCGAAGTGGAATTCGCTGCCCCCGCCAAAATCGGCCGTCCCGCACGTCACCGCGAAGCGTGATGGCGGCTCGATCGCGCGGAGCCGGACCGCCGTCGTCGTGCCGCAGGAACAGGCGAGCCGGCCGGCATCGCGCGCGTTCGTGCAGCACGACAGCCACGAGGCAGCCATTCATGTCGCCTCGGTGGTGGGATCCGCTTCGAGCCAGACCCGGGATCAGTCTGGCCGCGAGGGCGAGCACGAGGACGGATGGCCTGCCGGAACGGCGCCTCATGGCGCGGTCGGACCTGGACATCTGCGCGTGGTCGCGCGAATCGTGAGTGCAGGGCAGGGAGAGGCCGGCGCGGCGCGTCCACAAGCCGGCGTTGCGAACGTCGTTATTCGCCCGCTGCCGAACGGGATGGCCTCGCAGTCGGCGCCGCGGCAGAACAGCGTGCCGCAGGGCGCCGGCAGGTATGGCGGCCCGGGTGAGGACGAGGTACGCGCTGAATGTGAGGCGATCCGCGATTGGGCCATCGGCCTCCGCATGAAACTCGCCTCGCATTTCGACAACCTGCGCGTGCCCCGCGGCTTCTCGTCCGGTGGGCAGTGCTTCGTGCTCTGGAAGGACGAGCAGTACGCCACGCACCGGAGCACGCTCAATCCGGCAGGGCTGCAGTTCGGCGGCGTGCCGGCGACGCACACGATCACGCAGCGGCGATTCGGCCAGCGCCGGCAGCAGGCGCCGCCGGCGCAGACGGTGACAGACCCGGTCGATCCGGACCTGTTCGTGCCGGAGCCGGCCGCGGAGCGCGCGCCCTATATGGAGTCGTTCGAGAGGTTCTGCAGCGTGATCCCGGACGCGTTCTACATCTCGGAGCGCGGCCGGATGTTCGTCGATGAGCCGGGCGATCGGGGCCGTCTCCTCACGGCCGGCCTTCATAATTCGATGGGTGTCTTCCGCGACGACCAGCCGCTGATGGAGCTGATCCTCGATGAGAACGGCCGGCGCGAGCTGGACCATCTGTGGCAGGACTTCGACATGGTCGCCTTCATCCCGGAGCGGATGCATGCCGAGTTCTTCGTCTACGAGCGAGCCGAGGCGGGAACGATAACGGATACGGAGTTCAACTTCGCGCGCGCCGAGGACAAGGAGGCGCTTACCGACGGGAAGATCAAGCTGCTCGGCGACCTCTACCTGGCGAAGGCGAAACGGAACGACTGCGACGCGGCTACGGAAAAGGCGATCGTCGACCACTTCGCCTGGGTGTCGAAGACCATTCGCGGCGTGGAGCGGGAGCGTGTCGCCGCGGAGCCGGTCCACGTGCGAAGCCTGCTCGACTTCGCCCAGCGCGCCTACCGCCGCCCGCTCTCTGAGGCGGAGCGCGCCGACCTGGTGGCCTTCTACCAGGGCCTTCGCCAGAAGGAGGGGCTGACGCACGAGGAGGCGATTCGGGACTCCATCGTTCGCGTGCTGATGTCGCCGAACTTCCTGTTCCGCCTCGACCTCGACGGCGACATGCCATCCGCCGCCAAGCCTACCACCGGCCCTGCTTCGCGTCCAACCGCGATCCACGCCGCCCCACAGCTTCATGCGGCCACCCGTCCGGCGTCGCAGGGTCCGCGGCACGCCAGGACTGAGGTCCCAGAGGGACACAGAGCCGAACGGCCTGGAGCGACGGAACTCACCGAGTCGTCTGCCGGACGCCGTAAGGCGACGGGGTTTGCGCCGTCGCAATGGGCCGCCGGCGGCAGCCGGACCGCCGCGGCAGTCGGTCGCGGGAATCCGATCGTGGTCGCCGCAGCATACCGCCTCGCCGACCAATCGCGCCGATCTGCGCGACCCGCGAAACCGAGCACACCGCCCGCCGCGGCGCCCGGCCTGCAGCCGCTGCCGGACTACGCGCTGGCGAGCCGGCTCAGCTACTTTCTCTGGGCGAGCATGCCGGATCGAGAGCTCCTGGCGCATGCCGCCGCGGACGACCTGCACAGGCCGGACGTCCTCATAGCGCAGGCGCGCCGCATGCTGCGCGACCCGAAGGCACGCGCGCTGGCCGTCGAGTTCGGAGGCAACTGGCTCGATTTCCGGCGGTTCGAGGAGCATAACGCGGTTGATCGGAGCCGCTTCCCGGCCTTCACAGACGCGCTGCGCGAAGCGATGTACGAGGAGCCGATTCACTATCTGGAGGACACGTTCGAGAACGATCGCTCCGTGCTCGATCTGCTCTATGGCAAGCGAACGTTCGTCAACGCGCCCCTGGCGCGCTACTATGGAATGACCGGTTTAAAGCCCGGGGCCGATACCTGGGTGCGCGTGGACGACGCCGACAAGTACGGCCGCGGCGGCCTGCTGCCGATGGCGGTCTTTCTGACCAAGAACTCGCCGGGCCTCCGGACCAGCCCGGTGAAGCGCGGCTACTGGGTAGTAAAGCGTGTGCTGGGCGAGGTCATCCCGCCGCCGCCCGCGACCGTGCCGGCGCTCCCGAGCGACGAAAGCAAGATGGGAGACCTGACGCTGCGGCAGGCGCTGGCGGCGCACCGCGCCAATCCCGCCTGCGCGGCGTGCCACGCCCGTTTCGACTCGTACGGCCTGGTGTTCGAGGGCTACGGCCCCGTCGGCGAGCTGCGCACGAAGGACCTGGGCGGCAAGCCCATCGACGCGCGTGCGCCCTTTCCGGGTGGCCCGGATCGCTCGGGCGTCGCCGGATTGCAGGATTTCATCCGGCAAAAGCGGCAGAAGGATTTTATAGAGAACTTCGACCGCAAACTGTTGTCCTATGCATTGGGGCGCGGTCTGCAGCCATCGGACGAGCCGCTGCTCCAGACGATGGAGACCAGGCTCGCCAAGGCCGACTACCGATTTGACACGCTGGTCGATTCCATCGTCACCAGCCGGCAGTTTTGCTTTCGGCGCGCGTCAATGGCGGTCGCGAGCAACTGAAATTGGCTTCGTTTCGCAAAAAACGTATTGTGCGTAAGCGCAGGAGTCCAAAACCATGACAGACGGTTCGAGCAAGCCGATCTCCCGCCGCATATTTCTACGGGGCGCAGGCGTCGTCGTCGGACTGCCATGGCTGGAATCCCTGCCGGTCTGGGGCGCTGCCGCGCCGAAGGCCGCGAGCGCGCCGCCGAAACGGTTCGTGGTCCAGTTCATGGGGACGGGCATCAATCCCGAGCACTGGTGGGCGAAGGGCGAGGGCGCGGCGATGGAGCTTAGCAGGAGCCTCCAGCCGCTCGATCCGTTCAAGACCAGGCTGAATGTCATCGACGGCCTGTTCAACAAACCGTCCACCGGCGTTGGAATTCACCCCGGCATGACCGGCAACATCCTGTCGGGCATGCCCCTTACCAAGGGGACGGTGCTGCACGGCGGCGTCAGCCTGGACCAGGTCCTGGCCGCGAAGATCGGTCAGGATACGGTGCAGCCCAGCCTCGTGCTGGCGTGCGAGCAGCCGCTAACCGGCTTCCATGAGACTAACTTCTCCATGGCCTACAGCTCGCACATCTCCTGGCAGACGGCCGACTCGCCCGTGCCCTGCGAGGTCTACCCATCGCTGGCATTCGACAGCCTGTTCGAGAACAGCGGCAGCCGCCGGATGGAGAGCATTCTGGACCGCGTGAGCGACGACGCGGCAGGCCTTCGCCGGCGCATCAGCTCGGGCGACCGCGCCAAGCTGGACGAGTACCTCACCAGCGTCCGCGAGGTCGAGCAGCGCGCCCAGCGGATGCGTGGAGAGCTGGGTAAGGCCGCCGGTAGCGCGAAAGACCAGGGCAAGCCGCTTGTCGCCATGAAGCGTCCGGACAATGGCCTGCCGGAGGATATTCGCGAGCATATGCGCCTCATGTGCGATATCGTTGCGCTGGCGATCCAGACCGACAAGACGCGCATCGCCACCATGTTGATGTGCCGCGATCTTTCCG
>DATGJU010000233.1:0-10502 GCA_035295045.1 Chthonomonadaceae bacterium | reverse complement strand
GGGTCCGCGTTGGTGGAACCGCGAGATGCGGACGGACCGCCGGTTGACGCAGGTAGTATTCGCTCCGCCGCTTCGGCATTCCTTCCGCGGCAGCATCGTCCTTGCGTTCATCCGTAAATTTGGGCGCTTCGTCGGGCTCTGCGCCCTAACGTCCGTTAAACTCGGATTCCGAACGAATGCGCTTTTTCGGAAGGGGTACACTATTACAAGCAAACTCCGCTGACTGGAAATAAACGAATAAGGATAGGTCAAATCATGGGTCCAACCACGGGTCCGATTTCGGATCCACTTAATGCCGACGCGATGCATCGGCGGCGGAAATACATAGGAGTCGGCGGCGACGATGTGCCCTCGCTCGGCGTTCTAGAAGGGGAGATCCTGCGGCTGCTGTGGGACGCGGGCGAGCCCCAATCGTCCGTTCAGGTCTACGAGGCGATGCACATTGCCCGCCGGGCGGAGGAGCGCGAGATGCAGTCGCCCTCCACGATCGCGGTCACACTGAGCCGTATGGTGGAGAAGGGCCTGCTTAGCGTGGAGCGCCGGCCGAAGGGCGGCAAGGGCTACTACGCCCCGACGCGGCCGCGGTCGGAGGTCGTCGCCTCTGTGATGGACGACGTGAGCCGGCGGCTGACGGGCGTGCCGCTCGGCAACCTGCTCTCCATGCTGCCGGCGCGCACCGGCCGGCCCGGGTCGAAAGACGCCGCCGCGCCCGCGCTCGGCGAACTCGTGGACGAGCTGCGGCGCTTACAGCGCGGCGAGGGCTACCAGTAGATCCGTGGCGGCCCTGAGCCGCCATCCTGGCTGCGCGGCCCGGGCCCGTCCCCGTGCCGCGCCTTCTTCGCAATCCACTCTCCTCGCCGCTGTTTCGGCGGGGCGAGCGGCCATTGCGGCGGGCTTTGCGCACCCCTCCATGACGATGGCATCCCTGTGCGTCGGTCGGCCGGTACCTAAAGGCCACAGGCGAGTCGCCCTTCAGTTCGGAAGTTGGCGGGAAGGCAGCGGCGGGTCAGGGCGATGCCAGCCGAAACTCCCCGATGTTTGCGTTCACGCCCTCCAGGGCGATCCTGTTTTGGAGCGGATCGTGGTAGTCGAACTTCGTGGCGACGCCCTTAACGAACCGATCTACCGGCCATGTGGTGTTGTTTTCGACGACGATGGGCCGGCTGGGATCCCGGCCGAATAGTACGTCGGCAGCGAAACCGCCGCTGTCCCCAAACGAAACGCGGAACTGCCTGCCGCCGTCTGTTGCAACGATTGGGACGCTCTCGAACCGCCGCGCGGCGGTTGAGGCGCCGCCGCGGGCGAAGACGGCCTTCGCCAGCTTCTCCAGCGCCGGCCGCTGCTCCCTCGTGGCCCGCGCGTCTACGAAGGCGATCGCTCCCTTATCCGCCTCGCCACCGCCGAATACGAGACCGTCTAGCTTGACGCCCTCGTAGGCCCCGGTCTTAAGGCGGTAGGCGTACACTGTGTTGCAATAGCCATGCGTCGGCGGCTGGCGGAAGTTGCAGGGGCACGGCACGGCGCAGGAGCAGGCTTCAAGCAGCGTGCCCACGGCGGTCCAGCGCGGGGGCGAGGCGGTTCCTGGTTCCTGGTTACTGGTTCGCTGCTTTGCGGGGGTGGCGGCGCAGGATTGGCGGTAGGCGGCAGCCGGCAGCCGGTTCGTGGCTGATGGTCGCTGGCTATGCAGGGCGATGGCGAGCGCGCAGGCGCCTGCTGCAATGCACAACACGATCGGTTTCACCATCTCAGCCCTCCCCGGCAAGCCTCGACCGCGCCCTTCGATCTCAGAATATAACATGGCGGCTGGTACAGTGTCAACGGGACGCGGACGGACTTCCGAGACGAGCTCACGGCGAATCTTACGTGGTAATGTGGAATTAATCTGAAGGAGGCGCGGCGAAATGGCACTGCTAAGCGTTCGTTACTACAGTAAAGCGCTCGTTAAAGCGACCGAGGCGATCGTGATCTTCCCGGAGAACAAGGGAAGCGGTCCGTTTCCGGTCCTATATCTCCTGCACGGCCTCTCCGACGACCAGTCGATCTGGCAGCGCCGCACCAGCATCGAGCGATACGTGCAGGATCTGCCGCTTATCGTGGTAATGCCGGACGGCGGACGCGGGTTCTACTGCGACGCGGAAGAGGGAATGGCCTGGGAGACTGCAATCGCGCGTGACCTGATCGACCTGATCGACTCGATGTTCCCCACGATCGCGGAGCGGGCGGGCCGCTGCATCGGCGGACTGTCGATGGGCGGGTACGGAGCGATGAAGTTCGCGCTTCGCTATCCGGACCGGTTCTGCTCGGCGCACAGCCACTCGGGGGCGCTCGGATTCGCCCACTGGCCGCTGAGCGCGGACCGGGGCAACGCATTCGCAGTCGAGTTTACGCGGGTTATCGGCAAGAGCCCTGTCGGCGGCCCGAACGACCTGTTCGCGCTAGCATCCGCGGTTCATCCGGCGGCACGGCCGGCGCTATCGATCGATTGTGGTCTTTCGGACCATCTTATCAGCGCTAACGAGGCGTTCCACGCGCATCTCGACGAAATCGGTTACGAGCACAAATATACAGAGTATCCCGGCGGCCACGACTGGGCCTACTGGGACGAGCACATCAAGGAAGCGATCGGCTTCCACGCGCGCGGGCTGAAAATCTCCCCCGTTAAAGAATCTCGCTTGCCTTGATGATGTCGTTGGCGGTCTGCTTCATCGTCTGGCACTTGTCGCGGCTCATTTTCTGAAGCATCCGGAACGCCTCGGATTCCGGCAGCTCCTTCCGCTTCATAAGGATACCCTTGGCCCTCTCCACCAGCTTTCGCGTCTCCAGCGCCTCTTTCAGGTCGCCGGCCTCGTTCAGCGCGGCGTGCAGATCGGCGAACCGGGCCATCGCCGTCTTGATCGCAGGCAGGAGCTGTTCGCTGGTGATCGGCTTCACAAGGTAGGCGCATGCCCCGGCATCCAGCGCGAGGTCGACGTAATCATCATCGCTATAGGCCGTGAGCATGATGATCGGCACAGGCGTCTCGGAAAGAATCTCTTTGGTCGCCGTAATCCCATCCATCGGACCCGGCATGTTGATGTCCATTAGAATCAGGTCTGGCTTCAGCTCCTTGGCCATCTGTACCGCTCGTCGGCCCTCGACGGCCTCCCCAACCACTTCATAGCCGGCTTTTACGAGCGCCTTCCGGATCTGCAATACCGTCACGCCGACGTCCTCACAAATCAGCGCTCTGGGCGGGGCCACCGTCTCGGATGCCATAGTATCAGTCTCCCTTTCAGGCTGTCGTATCAGTTGCGGTTGTTCTTGGACGGAACTGAGAAATCCTTCATCGCCCTGCGCGCCGGTACTGGGAGGGGACGGCCGGAGCACGTGCGTGCTCTTTGTTGAGTGACGAATTACCGATCGTGCAAGTTCCTGGATTTGGCCGGTCTGTTGCACGGTGAGAACCTGCCAATATTACCTGTCGCGGACCGGAATCGTTCGCGGTGTATGGCTAAAAACAACCTCAGCCCTTGTGGGCTGAGGTTGTTTCGATGCGATCGTGCCACGGCCCTGCGGCCAGGCCCAAGCAGTTTAGAAGTGGACCGCGACCTGCGACGTGAACACGTTGCCGTTGTAGTTGCCGCCGGGGACCACGTTGCCGATGCCGAAGCCGCCGCCATTGTCCTGCAGGTTGACGATCTGGTAGTTGAACTTCAGGACCGTGTTGCCCGTGAGGTTCACGCCAGCGCCCACCGTGATGAACTGCTCGATCGGCTTCGCGCGACCGCCGGATGCGGAGACCGCGCCCGACAGGTCGTAGAACGCGCCTTCGTAGTCCGCGCTCAGGTTCAGCATCTTGTTGAACGTGTACTTCACGCCGGCCTCGCCGCGGATGACGCTGCTGCCATTGGTGAAGCCGCCCAGCACCGGCCGGTTGCGCGCGCCGGAGAACCAGTCGCCGCCCACGTGCGCCTGCAGCTTGTCGCTGAAGTTGTACGCGAGCCGGCCGAACGGGCCCTGGACGTTCGTCGGGTTATACCAGCTGCCGATCTTGTTCCAGTAGCCGGGAGCCGCGAAGCGCGGATCGATGTACTGGTATCCGACCGACGCCCGGACGGGTCCGGTATTATAGCCGACGGTGCCCTGGAACGCGTTGTTATCGTCGTTGCTGCGGCCGTCGGCTGAGGTGAACGTGCGCTGCGTGACGCTCTTCGAGGCCTCGCCCGAGATGGCGAAGCGGCCGAAGTCGCGCAGCTTTACGTCCGCGCCGTAGACCACCACGTTGCCGATAGTCGTGCCGGGGGAGTTGAAGCCGCCCGCTATCGCGCCGTTGCCGCCGAAGCCGCCATCGACGCCGCCGCTGGTCGAGGAGAAGTCGAGCAGCGTGAGGCCCAGCTCGCCGAACTTGAACAGCGGAACGCCCACATGGCCGCCGACGACCTGTCCGGCCGTAAGCTGCGGCTGCAGACCGCCGAAGCCGTTGAACACGCCGATGCCGCCGAGGTTGTTAACGCCCACCAGGCCCGCCGCGAAGAGCGGATTCGGGTGCGCGTTGACCAGCGACGATCCCGCCATGACCGAGTTGAACGGGGCGCCGTTCTGGTTCACGACGCTACTGTACGATCCGGCGAAGACCTTCGTCAGGGCGCTGCCAAACCGCGTCTTGACCTCGAAGCCGTCCTGGATGTAGTTGCCGTCATCGTACCAGGGCAGATCGAAGTACGCGTCGAAGTCCGGGCGGTACATCGTGAGCGGGGTTACCTGCTCCTTATACCGGCCGACGGTGAGCTGGGTCGCCTTGCCGATCGGGATCGCCAGGTTCGCCTCGTAGAGCGTGGTCGTCTCGGCGAGGCCCGGGTTCAGGCCGGTCTGGCCGCCGCCGTTCAGGTTGTTGCCGCGGTAGGCCAGGTAGTTGCTGGTGACCAGGTCCCCGTGGAACTTGACGCCGCCGGGCAGGTTCGCGTGCGCTTCCAGGTGGAAGTCGTGCGGCGAGACGACGTTGTCGAACAGGCTGGTCGACGGACCGACGACGCCGCCGCTGTAGTCCAGGAAGCCGTTTCGCGACTGCGTGGAGCGGGCGCCGAAGAAGAAGTCGCCGTTGAACATGATCATCTTGTCCAGGCGGCGGTTGATCGCGTCAACCTGCTTGCTGAGGTTGTCCAGCTTGGCCTGTACGTCCTTCATGTTCGCGCCGAGGCCCGCCAGCTCATCTTTGAAAAGCTGGGTGAGCCTGCGGAGCTCGTCGACCTCGGCCGGGGTCATTCCGGGAGGTCCCACCTGTCCTGCAGGTCCTTGCGGGCCGGTATCGCCGGGATTTCCCTTCTCTCCGGGAGGTCCCTGCGGGCCAGTGCCGCTTGGTCCGATCTTGTCGAGGGCGCGCTTGAGGGCGACCGCGAACTCGTAGCGGGTCAGCGTGCGCTGACCATTGAAGTGTCCGTCCGGATAGCCGACGATGATGCCTTTGTTGTGCAGATCCGTAACGGCCTGGTAGGCCCAGTGATCCGGCTTGACATCTTCGAATGGCTTCGCATCCTGCGCTTTGACCGCGGTTGCCCACGTCAGGGCGAGGAGCGAGAGGGACGCGCCCAGATAGGGCAGAGCCTTTCGCATTTCTTGCCTCCGAGGAGAGATGGCCGCATCTACCACCGGCGGAATTGCCCGGCGGAGTGCTGCGACTGGCACGGCGGGCGGGTGGCCCGCGCTGCGCCGAGCGATGAAATGCGCTCCAACCATTACGCTCTGGAACTGTGCGAACGGAGAGGTCTGCCTCGGGGTCTCAAACGGCGCAGCGGAAAGAGTTTCCTTGTATCCATCTTCCCAATGCTGCCGCTTCGACGCGGAGAAGGCCTCCTGGCGCGCGCAATGCCCGATCGTCCGGTGAAACGCGACGACAGCCCAAAGTGCAGGCTTCTGGGAGTAACCCCACGCCGGGTCGTGGCCGGCACGGGCAGTTTGAGAGATTGATACGACTGCGGCCAGGCATATTCTACGCTGCCGCAGCCAGGAACATTACGCTGGACGGTTGGTCCTAAAGCTTTGTTCCAGGAATTGTTCCTCTGCCACTGCCACTGGTGATTAGACTAGCATACGGGCCCTGCTTTGTCAATACTCTCTGCCCGGTTTCGGGTCAAATTGCCCGATTTCGCCGAAATATCTGCCGCGTCGAAATCGGCGGAACATGGCCCATTCCATGCCAGTCTTACGCATATTCGCCGACACCGGGCCAAGGGGCTCGATGCGGCAGAAATCCGGACCAGAAAGCGGTGCGCCGCGGCGTAAAGTCCGCTGCATAGCAAGGCCGTTCGGCCGGTTTCAAACAGATTTGACACGGTATCGTGGAAAATGTGGCGGACAATCGGTCACATTCATAAATAAATCGGCAGAATGTTCGTCGTGCTTTAGGCGCGGCCTACTCGGAGATACGAGGTGACTAAGATGAACTTAAAGACACTTGCCCAGCTGGGAGCCGCGGCAACCCTGTGCATGGTCACGGCCGTTGCGTCGAACGCGCAGGCCCGCATCCCGATCACCTTGCCGACCGGAAACGGATCGTTTCCCGCTCCTATCAACGGAAGCGGCGTCGGCTTTATCACGACGCCCCAGATGTCCGGATTCCAGGGATTCGGCACACAGTTCCCGACCGGAAACGTCGCCTTCCCGTCGCCCTTCAACTCCAACGGAGGCGGCCTGGGGTTCGTCCTGACTCCGCAGATGCAGGGATTCCAGGGCTTCGGACCCTCCTTCGGCGGCATCAACCCGAACCTTGGGAACGCAACAGGCTTTACCAACTACACCGGCTATAACACCGGCGGCTTCCAGATGCCGCTCTCCGCGTCGCAGGGCGGCGCGATTATCGGCGGCGGGGGCGGCTACTACGGCGGCGGCGCGTACGGGCAGAACGACCCCTCGCTCGTGGTCTCGCCGTACGGCGTGTATCCCGCCGGCAACGGCAACGACGGGCCGAGCTCGCAGGACGCGATGCGCGCGGCCTACCAGCAGGGATACATCGAGGCGCAGCGTGAAGCCATGGCGCAGCAGATGATCGGTCCCGGCACCACGGCCCCATCGACCGCGGTCGGCATGACGGCCACGCCGTACAACCTCCGTAACCGCGTGCCGCACGGTTCGGACGGCGTCCGCGCGTGGCGAGTCGGCAATCAGGTGGCGCTCCGCTGGCAGGGCGACCCACGCATCGCTTCCAGCGTCACGTTCAGCATCACCGACCGGAACGGCCGCGCGATCCGCGGCGCAACGGTGAACGAGCTTCCGGCAGAGGCGCGGTTCACGCCGACCGACAATGCGGCTTATTACGAGGCGGTCGTACACTACGTCGACGGCCAGACCAATACGATTATGGGCAAGCTGCCCGGCAGGTAGGCGCGCGCAAGACGCTTCCCGGCTCGCATGGGCGGCTTGCGGCAATCCGCGAGCGGCCGATGGCGAGCAGGCGCGCGGCAGTCCCGGACCCCCGGTAGTGTTGGCTGCGTTCAGCAACAAGGGTGGTCCAGGCACAGAGCACGGCGGAGAATCGGTGGCCGATTCTCCGCCGTGTTTATTGCGCGCCGCGAGCGGGAACGGAGGCCCAGCAGCCAGGCCTTATCGCCCTGCCGGCCGGGTACCCGCGTGATCTCAGGGCTGATCCGGCGGGCGGGCGAATTGCCGGACACGGCCGGCCAGGTCCCGCGTTATCCGCGCATCGACGTGGATCCCGTCCTCGCGGTAGTCGGCCCGCAACACGCGGCCATACTCATAGCACTTCGCCACGAGGTCGCTCCGATCGTAGGGAACCGTAATCCGCACGTCCACGAGCAGCTCGATCAGCGTCTCCTCGATTCGGTGCATAAGGTGCGGCATTCCCTCGGCGGTCTTGGCGGAGATGTATGCCGAGTTCGGCGTGTGGACTACCATCTCCCGGAGCGTAAAAGGATCCTTGACGAGGTCTGCTTTGTTGTAGACGGTGATCATCGGCTTGTCGCCGGCGCCCAGGTTGTCCAGCACTTCGATGACGGCGTCCTCCTGGACTTGCCGGTGCGGGTGGCTGGCATCGACGACGTGAATCAGGAAATCGGCCTCGACCGTCTCCTCCAGCGTGGCGCGGAAGGCGGCGACGAGATGAGTCGGCAGGTTACGCACAAATCCAACCGTGTCGGTGAGGAGGATCGCCCAGCCGTCCGGCAGCACCACGCGCCGCGTCGTCGGGTCCAGCGTCGCGAAGAGCTTGGGGTCCGCGAGCACGGAGCTTCCGGAGAGCGTGTTGAGGAGCGTCGACTTGCCCGCGCTGGTGTAGCCGACCAGCGCCGCCGACGGGAACGGCAGCGTCTTGCGGTTGGCGCGCTGCTGCTGGCGGTTGCTGCGCACTTCGGCAAGCTGCGCCTCCAGGTCACTGATCGTCTCGCGGACCTTGCGCCGGTCGACCTCCAGGCGCGTTTCGCCAGCGCCGCCCCGGACGCCGATGCCTCCCTGCTGCCGCTCGAACTTCGTATAGAGGTTCCCAAGCCGCGGCAGCAGGTAGGTGAGCTGGGCGAGCATCACCTGCAGCTTGCCCTCCCGCGTCTGGGCGCGCTGGCCGAAGATGTCCAGGATGAGCTGCGTCCGGTCGATGACGCGGCACTTGACGGCCTCTTCCAGATTCCGGGCCTGGGCCGGCGATAGCTCGTTGTCGACGATGACCAGGTTTGCCTGCGAGTCTTTGACTCCGGCGAACAGCTCGTCGGTCTTACCGGGCCCGATGTAGAAGCGCGGGTCGGGCTTGTCGCGCCGCTGGTAGAACTCGCCGACGACCGCGGCGCCCGCGGTCTCCGTCAGCGCGATCAGCTCCTCGCGAGCGTAGGAGCGGAGCTGCTCGTCCGGCTCGACGAAGACCAGGACGGCTCGTTCTACATCGGTGATATCGTGCATCGGCTGAAGTCGTGACATGGTGCTTCTTTATCCTATTTCCGATCCCCGCTGCTAAGCAGCCTCATGAGCAGCGTGTCGGTCACGAGCGCCACGTTCGCATTGGCATCGAGCCGGCGGCGCGCCAGCAGGAGCGCGTCCAGGCAGGCGGTCCAGCGGCCCGGCTCGCCGTACGCCGCGAGCCGGTCCAGTGCCTCCGCGCGCTCGCGGTGGACGAGCGCCTCATGCCCGGCGCCTGCGCGAACGGCGAGCAGGTCGCGGTAGAAGGCGACCAGCAGGTCCAGCACGGCCGCGAACTGCCTGCGCCCGGTCTTCTCCTTCGCGCTCGGCGCGTCCGTGTCGGCGCCCTCCGCCGGCTCGACGGGCTCTTCGCCCAGAAGCGCCTTCGTCTGCGCGGCCAGCTTTCGCAGCTGCTCCGCGGCCCTGAGCGCGCGATGCGCGGGCGCGCCCGGCAGGCCCTCCGCATAGTCGAGAACGCGCGCGATCTCATCGGCGACCGCGGTAGACCGCGCGAGCGTGAGCGCCTGGCCGATCCGTCCCTCGGCATAGGCGGCGAGCATGTCGGCGCGCTCCGGCTCGATCCCCTGTTCGCGCTGCAGGTACGCGCTCAGCTCGGCCGCCGGGACCGCGCGGAGCCGCACGACCTGGCAGCGGGACAGGATCGTCGGCAGCATTCGGGCCGGGTGCGGAGCGAGCAGCAGGAACAGCGCGTATGGCGGAGGCTCTTCGAGGACCTTGAGCAGGCTGTTCGCCGCCGACTCGGTAAGCCGGTCCGCCTGCTCCAGTATGTAGACGCGCCGCCTTCCGATAACGGGCGCGAAAGAGAGCGTGCGCGAAACCGCTCCCGGCGGCCGGCCTGGCCGGCTCCAGAGCTGCCAGATCTGAAGCTGCTCGCCGGACGGCCCGATCGTGATAATGTCCGGGTGGGCGCCCTGAGCCGCTCTATGGCACGAGTCGCAGGCGCCGCACGCGTCGAAAGGATCGCTGCGCGGCGTCAGGCAGGCTGCCGCCCGAGCGAACGAGGCTGCCACGGCGGACTTGCCGACGCCGTCCGGGCCGACGATGAGATATGCGCCGGGCAAATTGCCGGACGCCAGTGCGCGCCGCACCGCGACGATGGCAGCATTCTGCCCGAACAGCTCGCCTAGCATCGCGGCTTGCCGGCGGCCCCGGTTCGCAGCGGGGCGGCAAATCTTCGCGCGGCGGCGGCGGCCGAAAGGCGCGCGGCGACGGCTCGACGCCTCATGCGTTGGAATCCCCTTGCGGTCAATGGTCTCATCGGATGGGAGATTCCGCGCGGGACGGCGAAGCCCCTGCCGCCCGCAGGCGGCAAATACGCCCCGGAGCAGCCTTCCGAGTTCGCGAGGGGCGGCCGCGCCTATTGAAGCTCTACTCGGGTCTTGCTGGATGGGTCTCCGGGCACGGCGGTCGGGAGATAGAGCTGGAGGCGCTGATCGAACGGGGTCTGCTGCTGGCCCGGGTTCCACTCTACGACGATAGTGACCTTGCCGCGCGGGTCCGGCGTTGCGGGGTCGCGGTTGCCGACGAGGAGCGGGCCGTAGCTCGCGAGGGCCACCCGGAAGCGGACGACGTCCGCAGGCGTGGTGATCTGCCGCCGGATCGCCAGG
>DATGJU010000232.1:0-2501 GCA_035295045.1 Chthonomonadaceae bacterium | reverse complement strand
TGTTGAGCGGGAGCAGCGCTTACAAGCCCGGCCACTACGTGAATGCCCGCGTCACCGTGCAATACGGCGGTGGGGCGGTCGGCATGAGCGACACCGGGACGCTTACATACCTGGACGGAGTGTGGGCGGAGCTTACAAAGGATAAGGGGGAGCGCTTGTTGATACCTATTGGCTCAATCCGGCACATCAAGCTGCTCGACCAGGGACGGTCCGGAGACGACTCCGGCAGCCTGCTGCGCGGCTCCTCGCCGTTGCCTCCGGCCGAGTAGGGCGGCAGCGATCGTTCGAACGTGAGGGGATTATGAACGGTTCAAATTCTGGAGGCCCGCGCGGGCGGCCGGCACATCGGCCGGCGAGAAGCGGCAGCCGAAGGCCAACCGGCAAGCGCCGCGGCCCCGCCGGACACGGCGCCGCGCGACGACCGCGGGCATTCGGAATTCGCGAGGTCGAGCTGCACGCGCCCGCCGCGCCCGCCACCCGGGAGTCGGAGGAGACGCGGGCGTTTCGCGTCCTCATCGCCGTTCACCGGCCCCGCTACCGCGGGCGCGCTATCCGGGCATCGGCGCTAGTCGGTTGGGACGTGACCGCGCTCCTCAACAAACAGGACGTAGTGGGGCAGGTCGCGGGACAGGCCGGACCACCGGATATCGTGATGCTTTCCGGCGATTTCGGCCGGCAGAGGGACTACGGAATCTTCCGAGCGATTCAGCCGTGGCGCGCGCAGGGGATGACCGTAATCGGCATGGTCGAGGATTGCGAAACCGCGCCGCCCGAGCATCCGAACTCCGCGCCCGAGAAACTGTGTGACATCTGTCTCACACCGCCGTTTACGGCAGCGGGTCTCCGCGACGTGCTTTCGCGGGTCTACGAGCAGACGCGCGGCGAGCCCGCGCCACCGCCACGCTCCTCTGCCAAACTTGACGAGGAGCCGGACGCGGAAGAGTAAATCCCGCGGCGGACCGCCGCGGGATTTGACCTGGCCGCCGGGGCGCCGGTCTACCGGCGCTCGTTCTCAGCCCCCTCAGGCTTCAGCTGCGGAACGGCGTGGCCGTGGTGGCACATGAAGCACGTCGCCTTGCCGCCGATGATCTTCTGGTGCTTGTTGATGTCGAGCGCCATAAGGACCATGCCGCGCGCGGTCGCCTTGGCCGGCTTGTCGTCCCGCCAGAAATCCTTGTGGTCTGATCCAACGACGTGGCAGAACTCGCACTTTTCGCCAAGCGATTCGGACCAGTTGTGCATGATCGGGATTATCTGCTTGGCCGGCACGTTCTTCAGCACACGGATGTTCTTGAACTGCTTGCTGTTACCGGCGAGCTCATCGCCGGCGGGCGGCTGGGCGCCGACGCGCGAGATGCCGGCGAAAGCCACCAGCAACAGCGGCAGAACCAGCGCGGCGAAGATGGCCGGGCATCGAACGGACTTCAATACGCGCATTGCGAATCTGCTCCTTCTATACGGTTGTGAAATGCGTCCTGACAGTTCCACGATTGTTGACGCAGCTGGCCCCGGTGGACCACCGCACATTGGGTGAATACCGGCGGAAAATCAGTGGATGTCGATCTCCAGACGGTCACCGGCCGTCAATATGGCCGGCGTGTCGAACGTCAGCACGAAGTCTCCGTTCGGGTCGCGCGCGCTCCGTACACCCAGGGGCGTCGTTCCTCTGCTGACGTGCGCGACGGGCGCCTCGACCGGCGCCGCTCCGGCGGGCCGCGGCGGCGGGCCGGGAACGCGGATACGCGTTACCAGCAGCGCGGATGCGCGGCTCAGTCGCCCGCCCTGGACTGCGGCAGGCAGCGCGATCAGCCGGTCGATCCGCAGAGAGGTGACGCCGCCGCGCGCCGTCGGGCGAAACTCCATCCGACCCCAGAACGTTGGCGAAAAGATCGGCGCAGCGATCGATCGCCAGTTGCCCGGTATCTGCGGCGAGAGCACGACGTCGCCCGTCGTAAGGTCCGCGGCGAAGCCCTCAAGGGGCGCAAGCGCCGTCCAGCTCGCGCAGTGGCCGAGCGCCTCGCCGCCGGCTCGATCCGGCGCGCCCGTCCGGGCGTCGAACGCGGCCGGCGACTGCCAGGGCATTTGGACTGCATTGTCCAGCGCATCGTCCAACTGCCGGAGCAGCGGGACAGCGGCGTCCGGCCTGCGAGCCAGAATGGCGAGAGTCGCATCGCCGAGCAGCGCGCCGGCGGGATCCGCCCAGACAGGCGTGCCGGGAGCCGCGCCGGACGCGCCGACCCGGCCCGCGGGCGCGAGGGGCGCGATTGCCGGGCTGCCGTTAAGGTGCCAAATACTCTCCAGAGCCCTATTTATCCTGCTTTCCGGCAGAAGACCGTCGATGCCTGAGCCCATGGAGGCTCCGCCGGCCAGGATATCCAGGTACGAAACCCCAACGATTTGCCGTATCGAGCTTATGTCGACACCGTTCGTCGTCCGTTCGGCAAAGAAGCTCCCGTTCCAGAAGCGCTTGTCGAGCGCCACGACGGCCTTTGCGAGCGCTG
>DATGJU010000231.1:0-2667 GCA_035295045.1 Chthonomonadaceae bacterium | reverse complement strand
CATTTGGCGTGGCCGTCCCCGTGGAGCGCGACGAAGCCGCCGCTATGGCGATAGGCCACCTTGGACGCGGTCTGGTCCGGGTAGTGGTCGGTCCGGATCTCCTGCTGGATACCGCGGATCGAGTTGCCCTGAATGCACGGGTCGTTTCCGGCCGTGGCGCCCGTCATTGCGTCCATGATGTGGATGGTGCCGGCCGGATCCTCCACCTGCGCCTCGATCACGGAGATGGTCGTACCGGACGTCACGAAGCCCGACTTATCGCCGCCGGTGAATCCCGCGGTCTGCCATGCGTTCGTCGGAATCAGGTTGCGGCCGTAGGAGAGGCCGTTCACGAGGAACGGCTGCTGGACACTTCCGTCCGCGCCGGTAAGTACGCCGAAGGAGATGTCGGTGCGCGTCCGGGAGCAGTAGGTGCGCGCCGTGCCGCCGAAGATGAGCGCAGGGTCCGGCGTGATAGCGCCGGGCACGCTGGACGGGCAGACGAAGACATCCTGGTTCTTGATGTACGGCTGCATCATCTGCGGCCAGGAGACGAGATTGTTGCCCGCGCCGAGCTGGGACGGGGGGTACTGCGCATCGTAATCGCTGGCATACATGATCAGGCCGATGCCGATCTGCTTCATGTTGCTGATGCAGGCGGTCTGGCGTGCCTTCTCGCGGGCCTGAGCGAATACAGGGAACAGGATTGCGGCAAGTATTGCGATGATTGCGATTACGACGAGCAGTTCGATCAGGGTGAAGGCACGCACGCGGGGATTACGCGGGCTGGCAGAATGCATGGGCTATTCCTTCCATTCGTGAGGCGGGACGGTCGTCCCATCGACAGCCGCCATCGCGGCAAAAGGGGAAACGGCAATGTTACCCTGCACGGCTTTGGGGCCGGTGGCTCGGCCCTGCAAATCCGAGTTCATTGTACCTAACGAAGCGTTCGATTGCGCCGCAGCGCAGCCCGTTTATGTTAAATTTGGATTATGGTTGCGACGATACCGGTAAGGATGCCAGGCCAGCACGATCGCCCATCCGTCTTTGTAGATTATTTCACAAGCTCCTTGACGCTCAGTTGCCGTACAGGTATACTCCAACAGGAGCGGTTTGGCTCAGAGAGGACCGGCCCTCCCTTCGCCTTCCCGCGCCCATCGAGGTGAGGTAGTCAACTTGACAGTAAGCAGCAACGGGAAAGTGCCGGTTCCCACGCTCGAGCGCCTCGCAACGTATCTCCGCTTTCTCATCGATCTGGCGCAGTCGCACGTCGACACAATCTCCAGCGCCGAGGTTGAGCGCCAGACGGGAATCAATGCCGCGCAGTTCCGGAAGGACCTCTCCTACTTCGGAGAGTTCGGCAAACCCGGTGTCGGCTACAACGTCCTGGACCTGCAGAGTCGCATTGCCCGAATACTCAAAATCGACCGCGAGCAGCGGGTGATTCTGGTAGGCGCCGGAAACCTCGGCTCGGCGCTGGTAGGCTATCCCGGCCTGAAGGAGCACCGCTTCAACCTGGTCGCCGTGTTCGACAACAACTACGGCAAGATCGGCCGCCCGCTATGGGACCTCGAAATCCTGGACGTCGGCCGCATACCGGAGGTGAACGCCCGGCTGCGCGCCCGCATCGCGATCCTTGCCGTGCCCGCAAGCGCGGCCCAGACCGTCGCCGACTCCCTGGTCTCCGCCGGTATCCACGCGATCCTCAATTTCGCCCCGGTGCTGCTCCGCGTGCCGGAAAACGTCTTTGTCCGGAACGTCTCGTTCCTGCAGGAGCTGGCCGTCCTTTCTTATCATCTTTCCGGCGACTCGATACTCACACAGGAGCCCGTTGCGGCGGAGGACGGAACGCCCGCGGCGCTCGACAGCGTACCGGAAAGTGGGTCCGGCGCGCGGCGCGGCCGCGCCAACGGCGCTTAGGCGCGCCGTGCCGCCGGTATATCCTGCCTTCCTGCGCGTGGCCGGCCGACTCTGCGTCGTGGTCGGCGGCGGCAGAGTCGCGCAGCGGAAGGCGATAGGGCTCATGGAGGCCGGCGCCATCGTGCGCATCGTCAGCGCCGCCGCGACGGCGCGCCTCCGGGAGCTTGCGGACGGCGGCGCCCTCGAATGGAAGGCCGAGCGATATCGCCCGGAGCTGCTCGATGGCGCTCTCCTCGTGGTCGCGGCAACCAACGACCGCGCGGTGAACGCGCAGGTGGCCGCCGATGCGGACCGTCTGCACGTGCTTGCGAACATCGTGGATGCCCCGGAGCGGAGCGGATTCATCACTGCGCGCGCGGTCCGGCGCGGGGAGCTGTGCGTCGGCATTTCGACGGGCGGAGCCAGCCCGATGCTCGCGGCGCGCCTTGCCGGCCAGATCGATTCGCAGCTCGGTCCAGAATACGGCGAGTTTGTTGAGCTACTCGGCGAGGTACGCAGTCGGGTCAAGCGGATGACCGGGGACAGGGCGGTCCGGCGGGCGGCGCTCGCGGCTGTGCTCGACCAGGAGCCGGCGCTGCTTGCGTCGATTGCGGCCGGGAACCGCCAGGAGGCGCTCCTCACGGCGATGACCGCCGCGGATGCCGTGATCGGTACGAACGGCCGGGCGGACGAGCCGTAGCGGCGCGTCTGTGCGATGCTTCACAATCGTTGCGGGGAGTGTACCGCGCGGACGGTGGGGCCTGGAGCAGCGGATTGCATCTCGTACTC
>DATGJU010000230.1:0-8255 GCA_035295045.1 Chthonomonadaceae bacterium | reverse complement strand
TATCTGGAGGTTCCGGTCAGCGTGATCCGCAAGCCCGGCGACCAGGACCGGTACGTCTACGACGAATCCGTCCGCACTCGGGTCGAGGACTACCGCGGTCGCGACGTGGCCGCGGAGGATCGCTCCCGCACCGACGGCTGGACGGTTCCAGCCTTCTTCGGCAGCCCGATCGCCATCGACGGCAAGGTCTACCTGAGCACCATGCTCGGCATCACCTACGTGATCGACGGACGCGCGCCGGTCCTCGACGAGCGCGCGCTGCTGTCGGTCAGCGACATCGGCCCTTCCGGCGAGACCTGGAGCCTCAATTCACTCAGCTTCCAGAACGGAAGGCTGTTCAATCGCAGCAGTAAAGAGGTAATCTGCATTGGCCGCCCGTTTGAGGCGAGGCACTGAGCCGGGTCGCTGCCGGATGCGGAATGGCTCGCCCGGAGCGAGAAACCGCTCCTCGGAGCGTCATGCCGCTCGCACCTCATGTTGCCAGGTGGCCGGAAGCGATCCGCGCCTCGCGGGTGACGGCCGCTTCGGCGTACGCGAATGCCGGCCGGGCTCCCTCGATGCGATGATGACGCCGTTGCGAGCCGAGGGCCGCGGTCGCACAGGCCCGGCATAAAGGAGATAACACGTATGGAGATTCGCAAAGCGCTCTCGATAGGCCTTATTCTCGTCGGCGCGTTCGGGCTGGCCGGCTGCCCGAAGCCGGACAGCGGACCATCGTCGCAGAACGGCGCGACTCCCGGGACGCCTGCCGCGGCAAAGTTGAAGATCGCCGTCATTCCTAAAGGCAGCGAGAACCAGTTCTGGATCGCCATCCATGCCGGCGCGGACGCCGCCGGTAAAGAGGAGGGCTGCGACATCGTTTGGGACGCCCCCAACCCGGAGAACGACACGACGCAGCAGGTGAACATCGTCAACACGCAGACGAACAACAAGGTAAACGCGATCGTCCTCGCGGCCTGCGACAAGCACGCCCTCGTCGATCCCGTCAAGAAGGCCGTCGCCGCCGGCATACCCGTAGTCACGATCGACTCCGGCATCGACAGCGACGATCCTGTCTCGTACATCGCGACGGACAACGTCAAGGGCGGCGAGGCGGCCGCCGATTCGCTCGCAAAGCTCATGGGCGACAAGGGCACGGCCGGCTATCTGATCTTCGGCCGGGGATCCGTATCGTCTGACGAGCGGCAAAAGGGCTTCGAGACCGGAATCGCGAAGCACACAGGCATCAAGGTCCTCCCGCCGCTTCAGGCATCGGACGTAACGACCGCGTTCAACAGCGTTACGAACATGCTGGCGTCCCATCCGGAGATCGGCGGTATCTTCGCGGCCAACGAGCCGACGGGGATCGGCAGCGCACAGGTGCTGGAACAGAAGAAGCTGGCCGGCAAGATCAAGCTCGTCGCCTTCGACGCCTCGGACAAGGAGATCGAGGCGCTCAAGGCCGGCACAATCCAGGCCCTCGTCGTTCAGGACCCCTACCAGATGGGTTACAAGGGCGTCAAGACCGCGATGAAGGCGATCAAGAAAGAGCCGGTGGACAAGAAAGTCGACAGCGGCCTGACCGTCGTAACCAAGGAGAACATGGATACGTCGGACGTACAGAAGCTGCTCCACCCGAAATAGCCTGGTCTGACAATAGACAGACACGGACTCTCGCGACCCTGCGCGTGTCGGAACCGAAGGGCGTCGGCGCTGCCGCATATCGGCCGAAACGGGTGGGAATGTCCGACCCTCCATCCCCGCCGCGGGCGAACGTCCTGCCATCCGCTAGGATCGAACACGCACCGGGCGATGTGGCTGTCACGAGCCGAGGACTTGGCGCGAGTAAATCGCTTCGGTGAGCCGGGCCTCCGTGCCCGCCCACCGACAGTCAGCTCATGAGTGATATTGGTTCTGTCCCACGGACGTGAGTGGATGTTACGTGGCTGCTCCACACCGTCACGCGGTGCGTCACTTCGCGTGCCGTCGCCAAATGCCTGCAACAAGCCGCTCCGCCGCCTGTCCAAACCCGTAAAGCGGCCGCGCGGCGGAGGCGGGCGCGTGATTACGCCTTGTCTATGCTAAAGGAACTCACTATCGCCAGCATGCACCGGATTCCGATAACGATCTGCGCCGGCTTCATCGTCCTGCTTGGCGCGTCGGCGCTCGCCGGGCCGCGCGATCAGGCGGTTAATCCGGGCAAGCCTGCGGCGTCTCAGCTCTCCCCGGCCGCCGCGGCGGAGCAGTCCGCGTTCTTCGAGTCCAGGGTACGGCCCCTCCTATCGGCACAATGCTTCCAGTGCCACGGCGCCGAGAACCAGCGCGGCGGACTGCGGCTCGACTCAAGGGAGGCCGTGCTCAAGGGCGGCGCGAAGGGCGAGGACGTGGTCGCGGGCGACCCGGACCGGAGTCGCCTGATCGCCGCGGTCCGGTACGACGGTCCGATCAATATGCCGCCCGCCGGCAAGCTGCGGCCGGAGGAGATCGCGGCGCTGACAGAATGGGTGAAGATCGGCGCTCCCTGGCCCGCCGCCGCCCCCGTCACAGGCGGCGCCGCGAAGGGACAGGCCGCCGACATGGTCCTGACCGCCGCGCAGCGAGATTTCTGGTCGTTCTGTCCGGTCATCAAGCCCGCGGCGCCGAGGGTGAAGGACGCCGGCTGGTGCGCCAACGCCATCGACCGGTTCGTCCTCGCGCGCCTCGAAGCGAAGGGCCTTAAGCCGGCGCCGCCCGCCGATCGCAGGACGCTGATCCGTCGCGTGTCGTTCGATCTGACCGGCCTTCCGCCCACACCGGACGAGGTCGAAGCCTTCGTCAATGATCGGTCGCCGAACGCGTGGCAGAGGCTGATCGACCGCCTTCTGGCCTCGCCCCACTACGGCGAGCGATGGGGCCGCCATTGGCTCGACGTGGCCCGCTACGCCGACTCGAACGGCCTCGACGAGAACGTCGCCTTTGCGAATGCCTACCGCTACCGCGACTATGTGGTGAAGGCGTTCAACGAGGACAAGCCTTATGATCAGTTCGTCTGCGAACAGCTTGCCGGCGATCTGATGCCCACTGAGGACGAGGCCCTTCGGAACGACCGGCTCACCGCGACCGGGTTCCTCTCGCTGGGCCCCAAACTGCTCGCCGAGCCTGACAAGCCCAAGATGGTGATGGACATCATCGACGAGCAGATCGAAGTCACCAGCAAGGCGTTTCTCGGTCTGACCGTTACCTGCGCGCGCTGCCACAACCACAAGTTCGATCCCATTCCCACCAAGGACTACTACGCGCTCGCCGGCATCTTCAAGAGCACGAAAACGATGTCCAACGTGGCGACGGTCGCCATGTGGCAGGAGCGTCCGCTCCACTCCAGGCGATCGGACGCCGAGGTCGCCGCTCTCGAAGCGCAGATCCGTGACGCGCAGGCCAGCCTGGATCGCGCGAAGGCGGCCGCCAACGCAGCCGTCCTCAGCGAAGTACGCGCGAACGCGGCGAATCTCGTGAAGGCCGGCTGGGAGCTGGCGCAGCAGGGCGAGCCCATCTCGATCGCGGACACGCCTGCGCGGCCCGGCGACCCGCCACGGACCGTGATCGAGGCTGTCAGGTTCAATCGCGGCGATATCGGCCGCGACGTCGATAGCTACGGCAAGGGTATCGGTGGGATCATATTGAACGTCGGCGGCGCGAACCGGGTCGAATGGGACGTCGACGTGCCCGCGGCCGGCGACTACCGGCTTGAAGTGCGGTACGCTTCTGCCCAGGTGCGCCCCGTGCGGCTGCTTCTCAACGGCAAATTGATCAGGACGGACGCGGCGGCGCAGAACACCGGCAGCTTCTTCCCGGATGGGCAGCGATGGGAGGTGGTCGGCCGCTATCCGATGCTGGCCGGCCGGAACGTCCTGCGCCTGGAGGCGATCGGTGTGCCGCCTCACATCAACCGCTTCCTGTTCTCGCCGGTACAGCCGCGGCGAGACGGCCGCCCAATCGAGAGCGCGGCGCAGATCGCCAGCCGGTTCAGCGTCTCGGTCCCGTTGCTGCGCGCGGCCGCCCGGTTCGCCGCGAGCGAGAAGCAGGATCCGTCCACGCTCAATCCGGCCGATCTGGCCGCAGCCGCCAGCCGCTTTGCTGACCGATTCGCGCTGCCGGATGCGCCCGAGCCGCTCTATGCGGACGGCCAGCGGCGGGCCTTGGTGCGCGCGCAGAAGAGCCTGGCGGACCTGCGCGACAGGGAGAGCAAGCCGCCGACAGTGATGGCGGTCGAGGATACGAAGCCGGAGAACTGCCGCGTGCACATTCGCGGCGATACGCAGAACCTGGGCGACGAGGTGCCGCGCCACTTCCTTACGGTGCTTGGCGGCGACAGGGTCACGATCGACGCCGGCCACAGCGGGCGGCTGGAGCTGGCGAAGTGGATCGCCCGGCCGGAGAACCCGCTCACCGCCCGCGTCGAGGTAAACAGGATCTGGCAGGGCCACTTCGGCGCCGGTCTGGTGCAGACGCCCGACAACTGGGGCTTTCTCGGATTGCGACCGACCAACCCGGAGCTGCTCGATTGGCTGGCGGCAACGTTTGTCGAGCAGTGCTGGTCGGTCAAAAAGCTGCACCGCCTCATCCTGATGTCAAGCGCCTACAAGATGGGCTCGCAGGCGGACGCGAAGACGGAGGCAATTGCCGCTAAAGCCGATCCGGAAGACACGCTGCTCTGGAAGATTCCGCGCCGCCGCCTCGAGGCGGAGCCGTTCCGCGACGCGCTGCTCTTCGTCGCCGGCAAGCTGGACCTCACCGTCGGCGGAACGCTTCTCACGACCAAGAACCACGACTACGTGACGAACGACCAGTCCGGCAATGCCGCCAGCTACAACGCGAACCGCCGCGGCCTCTATCTTCCGATCATCCGGAACGCGCTGTACGATATGTTCCAGGCGTTCGACTACGGCGACCCCTCCATGGTCAACGCGAAGCGATCGACCACGACCGTCGCGCCGCAGGCGCTGTTCGTCATGAACAGCCCGTTCGTGATCGAGCAGGCGCGCGCTTTTGCAGCCGCGCTCCGCGCGGAGGCTCCGGACGATGCCTCGCGAATCCGGCTCGCCTACCTGCGCGCCTATTCGCGTCCTCCGACTTCCGAAGAGACGCGGCGCGCACAGGCCTATCTGACGGCCTATACGGGCAAGCTTGCGTCCACCGAACCGGACTCCGGTAAGCGATCGGAGGCGGCTATGGCGAGCTTGTGCCAGCTTTTCCTCGCGTCCAATGAGTTTATCTATGTCAACTGAGCAATTGGGAGGTTTGTGGTGAGCAAGCACGTGATCCAGCCGAAGACGCGCCGAGAAGCGCTGAAAACGATGAGCGGCGGCTTCGGCATGCTCGCGCTCGCCGGGCTTCTGGGCGAAGAGCAGGCGCGCGCCGCCTCGGTCGCCAATCCGCTGGCGGTCCGCTCGCCCATGTTTCCCGCCCGGGCAAAGCGCATCATATTCCTGTTTATGCACGGCGGTCCGTCGCAGGTCGATACCTTCGACCCGAAGCCGCTGCTGACGCGGGACAACGGCAAGCCGCTGCCGTTTGCCAAGCCGCGCGTTCAGTTCGCGCAGACCGGCAACCTTCTGGCTTCGCCGTGGCAGTTCAAGCAGTACGGCCAGAGCGGCCTGCCTGTCAGCGACCTGTTTCCGCACGTCGGCGGCATGGCGGACGAGCTGTGTGTTCTTCGCTCGATGTACGGCAGTAACCCCGCGCACGGCGGCGCGCTACTGGCGATACACACCGGCTCCGACACCTTCGTCCGGCCGAGCATGGGCTCGTGGATCACCTACGGCCTCGGAACCGAGAACCAGAGCCTTCCGGGCTTCGTCACGATCTGCCCCACGCTCGGCCACGGGGGCGTCCAGAACTGGTCCAGCGCGTTCCTGCCGGCCGCATACCAGGGCACTCCGATCGGCAACGCGAGTATCCCGGCCAAGAACGCGCAGGTGAGCTACATCAAGAACCCGGACGCGACGCCGGACCTTCAGCGGATGCAGCTCGACATGCTGAAGGAGATGAACGAGGATCAGCTGCGTCACTACGGCGTCGATCCGCAGCTCGAGGGCCGCATCCAGTCGTTCGAGCTGGCCTTCCGCATGCAGACGGTCGCGCCTGAGCTGATGGACATCTCCGGCGAGAGCAAAGCAACGCTCGACCTCTATGGCGTCGGTGAGAATCCGACGGACAACTTCGGCCGCCAGTGCCTGCTCGCCCGCCGTTTCTCGGAGCGGGGCGTCCGCTTCGTCCAGGTGACGCACAGCTACAAGTGGGACCAGCACGGCGACCTGCGCAACGGCCACAGCCATAACGCGCTGGAGGTGGACAAGCCGATCGCGGGCCTCCTTCACGACCTGAAGGCACGCGGCCTCCTGGACGATACGCTCGTCCTGTGGGGCGGTGAGTTCGGCAGGACGCCTACCGCCCAGGGCACGGACGGCCGCGACCACAATCCGCACGGCTACTCGATGTGGCTGGCCGGCGGCGGCGTGAAGGGCGGCTTCGCCTACGGCGCGACCGATGATTACGGCTACTACGCGGCCGAGAACAAGATGCACATCCACGACCTGCACGCGACCATGCTGCACCTGCTCGGCATCGACCATACGCGCCTGACCTACCGCTACGGCGGCCGCGACTATCGCCTGACCGACGTCGCCGGCGAGGTCGCACACGGCATAATTGCGTAACCGGGTCAATTTGACTTTGACATGGATATCAGGGGGTTTTCGGTGGAATGTAAGTAATTATGTGTTTCGAGCGTTGACACGCTCGGCATCTGGCTCGATCTCGAATTCGATGGTGGTCCGGGCGAAAAGAGTGCGGATACTCTGAGCGAGCTCTGGAAGCGGCACAAGCGCGAGATGCTCGCCGCAGCGGCCGGCAGCTCGCGGCGCATTCACAACCTGGAGGACGACCTGTCCTACGGGCTGTCACCGAACAGGGACGGAACGCACAATTGGCGCAAGCGGTTCGTCGAGGCCGCGCTTCCGCCTCTGTTCCGCGATTCGGACTGGCGCGTGTCCGCCGGAGCGAAGCAGCTTGCGACGGCGATGCTTCATCCGCGCGATCGATAGGCCGTGTCGCACGCGCTGTCCCGGAGAGACAATTGGCCGAAGGCCCTATAGCGAAGGAATTCATTCCGTCGTCCCCAAGCGCATGGTCGATGGTTTCCAGGTCGACCCACCTGGCGGTTGTCCTCCTGCTCGCAGCTTGCGCCGCACACGCCACGCCCGCCAACCGCATCGGCATGGAGCGCTACCTGGAGCGGTTCCTGCCGAAGCGGCTTGATGCCTGCACGACCTGTCACCTGCCGCTCCAGCCCGGCAAGAGCGCGGACTCGCTTGCCAACTTCCCGCACAATGCCTTCGGCCGCCGCCTTGCGGAGCTGGGAGAGCAGCTTCGCAAGGAGCACAAGCCCGCGGACATCGGCACGCGGCTCCGCATCGTCGCAGGCGAGGACAGCGATGGCGACGGTATCGATAACCTCTCGGAAATTCTGCTCGGCCACAGGCCCGGCGACAAGGCGGACGCGCCCACGCAGGCGGAGCTAAAGACCCTGCCGGGCCGGAAAGCCGAGTTCCAGCATTTCCTAGCCTCCTACCGGTGGCAGCCGTTCGAGAGCGTCCACGCGCCGCCGGTCCCGAAGACGGCGGATTCGGACTGGAGCCGCAATCCGATCGATGCCTTCGTCGCCGCCGAATACAGGAGGCGCGGCCTCACGCCTCGGCCGCTCGCGTCGCGCGAGGTGCTGCTCCGCCGCGTCACGCTGGACCTGACGGGCCTCTCACCGACGCCCGCGGAGCTTTCGGCCTTCGAAGCCGACCAGTCACCAGACGCCTACCCGAAGGTCGTCGATCGCCTGCTGGCCTCGCCGCGGTACGGCGAGCGCTGGGCGCGCCACTGGATGGACGTTTGGCGCTACAGCGACTGGGCCGGCTGGGCCGACGGCAATCAGATAAGGGACAGCAAGCCGTTCATCTGGCGATGGCGTGACTGGATTGTCGAGTCGCTCAACGGCGACAAGGGCTACGATCGAATGGTCCAGGAGATGCTCGCTGCGGACGAGCTGGCGCCGGAGGACGAATCGACGCTGCGCGCGACCGGCTTCCTGGTCCGCAATTACAAGCTGCTCAGCCGCGAACAGTGGCTTGAGGACACGATCAACCACACTTCGCGCGCCTTTCTTGGCCTCACGGTACACTGCGCGAAGTGCCACGATCACATGTACGACCCGATCACGCAGGCCGAGTACTACCAGATGCGAGCGA
>DATGJU010000229.1:0-3302 GCA_035295045.1 Chthonomonadaceae bacterium | reverse complement strand
TCCGGCGCGGTGAGCAGCCGGAGCATCTCCTGGTCCGACTCTACCTCGTCGGCGTAGTCCGCTCCGGCGGGCACGTCTGCCGTGTCGCGGACCGATTTTCCGGTTGCCGCGTTCGTCAGCTCATACTCGACCTTCACCCGGCAGTCGTATTTAAAGGGCAGCACGCCGACGTATCCGTCCTTGTGCTCCTCGAACGTCGCGGAAGCCTTCAGGACGATGTCTGCTTCCTCCCGGGTCTTAACTATCTCAACGGCGCCGATCTGCCCGAGATAGTCACCGAGCTGCTGGATCGTACCGATGCCTGTGGCCGGATCGCCATCGAACGACTCGATGAACAGCCGGGTGCGCTCGCGCGGGACGAAAGCGGTCGTACCCTCTTTCAGGAGCACCGTCGGCCGCTGGACGCGGATTTCCGCCACGGTATCGTTATCGTAGACAATCGCCACGCCGCCGTCTAGGTACGAATCCCCGCTCCCGCCGTGGGCGTTCGCTTCGGGGTCGCCTAACGCCCGGCGCACGTCTGCGCGGCTCGCGCCGATCGCGATGCCACCGATGGTTCCGGCCGCCTTCGAGCCGAGCTCCAGCCTTTCGCAGAGCGCGGGCCGGTCGGGATCGATCCAGGGCCGCATCAGCGCGTCCATATTGGAGAATCGCCAGCGCGACAAACCGGCCGAGCGGTCGGTCTCCGTCGTTGCGTCGGCGTGCTCGCTTCCGAGGGCGCGCGATATGGCTCCGGCATCGTCCAGGACGCCGACGCCTCCTGCCAGATTGACGTCGCGGAGCCTCACTAGCACGAGCTTTGGGCACGTAACACTGTTCGTCTTGTAGGGATCGGCGTCGTACGTCGTTATGACGGCTTCCGATTCGTTGCCCGCCCGGTCAAGCGCGACGCGAATGGGCGCGGGTCCGCCGCCAAGCGCGGCGACCGGAAGCTTGCAGACCGCCGTGCCATCGGGCTGCGCCGTCCAGGTCTGCTCCGGGGTCGCAGGCGATGTCAGCGTGCTGCCAGGCTCCGCGTTCTGGACCTGCAGCTCCACAACGTTGTGCTCGACAGGCACCTTCTTCGGAGTGGGGCTATCGTAGATCACGTCCGCGAACTTCTGCTGTACTTTCGGCGCGCTCTTCTGCGAACCGCTCGCGGACCTCTTCGCTCCGGCTTTCCCACGCGTGGACTGAGGGCCGCCAAATGCGGCAAGTCGCAGGCCGCTCGCAGGCAAGACCACCGGCTGCATCGGCGGCGCGACATCGAGTGCGACCTTTCCAGGATACACGCCGATCGGAGCGCCGGGAACGTCCTTAGACGTACCTTCGCCAGCCGCCATCGTGATCGTAGCGGCGGCAGGCGCCGTTATCGACCACTCCTTCGCGATGTCCCCCGGAAAGGAGACATCAATCGTTACCGGCAGCGGCCCGACCTTCGTCAGATGCACTTTGCCCGTTGCGTCCGTTACGAACTGCGCTCCCTGCTGCTTGGCCCAGTCCACATCTTCCACGGCCCCCGGCGTCGAGAGGGACTTGCGGTGAACGGTCACCGCTATGGCGAGCCCGGCGATCGGAACGTCCTTCGGGCCGACGATTGCCAGGTCCATATTCTGGTAAGGAGTTCGAATTGTGTCGATGAACGGCGCAGGCGGGGCTGGCTTGCCTGGCTTGTGGGGCTGGACCTGCGCTTTGCGAGATTTGACCTGCCCGGTTGGCAGCGAAGCGATCTCGGACCGGCGCTTGAGCCGGGTCTGGTCTATCTCCGCCGCGTAGTCGTGATGGCTGCTGGCATAGGCCTTCCGCGACGCCTGAAGCCTCGGCTTCGCCCTCTCGATTACGCGCGAACTCGGCTTACCCTTGAGCGACTGAGCAAGAGACGCCAGCGTCAGGCTTGTATCGTCCTGGGCAGCGGCCAGGATGCAGCCGGTTACGAGCAGGGCGGAGGCGAGCCAAAACCAACGGAACGGCCTGTTGCGGAACGGCATCGAATTGACCTTTCTGTGAGCGAATTCTGTGGATCAGGGTCTGGCGGTGGAGCTGCCCAGCGGGCTTACCCCTGACGTCCCTTCGATAATGGTCTTCAACAGATTCATGTTCGAATCCGAAGGAAAGAGCGATAGCGCGCGGACGATAACGTCGTGCGCCCTTCTCTCGTCGCCCAAATAGTGCAGGCTGCGGGCGAGCTGCATCCAGGCTCTGCGATTGCCGCCATCCGATCCGATCGCCTCGATCGACAGGCGCTCGGCCTCTTGGAATTCCGGCCGAATGGCCTCGATCTGCGTGCGCAGCTCCCCAGGCGCGACCTTGTGCTTGGCAACCCTTGCGCCCAGCGCCACCATGCGCTGCTCTGCCGAGGTGACCAAGCTCTCCGCCCTGACCGCCTGGCGCTCCGCGACGACGCGTTCCGCGGACTGCAAGGGCGGGCGGCCGAGGAGCCAGACGATCCGCCCGCCGATCAGCGCGCAGCCGCATAGCGCGAGCGCAGCTGCCAACAGCAGCAGCGGATCCATCGTGCGCCGCCGCACGCCGGCGTCCGCGGTCGCAGCGTCGGGCCGCACCGCGATCGGACGCGATGCCGCGTCGAGGGCATTTACGAAGTCCGAACACGACGCGTAACGCTCTCCAGGCTGCTTGGCGAGCGCCCTGAGCATCGCACGGCTCACCTCCTCCGGTACGCCCGGCGCGATTTCGGAGGGCGGCCTCGGCTGCTCGCGGATTTGGGCCATCAGCACCTGGATTGCAGAGCGCGCTGAAGATTTGAAGGGCGGCTTGCCGCACAACATTTCGTAGGCGACTACGCCGAGCGAGTAGATATCCGAGCGGTAGTCGACCGGCAGGCCCTCCGCCTGCTCCGGGGACATGTATTCCGGCGTCCCAAGGATCGTCCCGGCGGAGGTCAGTCGCTGGTCATCGGCCTCGGCCGCGCGCGCTATTCCGAAGTCGACGAGCTTGGCCGTAACCGCGCGGTCGAGTTCCGGCCGGAGCAGCACGTTTGCCGGCTTAACGTCACGGTGAATGACGCCGCTGGCGTGTGCGTAGTCCAGCGCGGCGGCCATCTGTCGCAGTATCGGCACGGCATCGACGACCGGCAGCGGCCCCTTTGCCATCACTCTGGCGAGGTCCTCGCCTTCGACCAGCTCCATCGAAAAGTACGACGGCTGCGTGTCGGCGTCGCTTACCGAGTAGATCGTTGCGATGTTGGGATGGCGAAGGCGCGCGGCCAGACGCGCCTCCGCAAGGAAACGCTCGGCAAACCGGCGATCGACAGCACGATCTGGAGGCAGCAGCTTCAGGGCTTCATGGCGATGGAGGCCCGTGTG
>DATGJU010000228.1:0-7500 GCA_035295045.1 Chthonomonadaceae bacterium | reverse complement strand
CCTGATTGCCAAGCTGAAGCTTCATTTCTAGCATCTTGCGCTGATGGCCGGTCCAGATGGCAACGATCGGCACACCGAATATCATGATTACCGCGACGAGTCCGATGAACTCTCCCATGTACTCTCCCCTTACGTGAGGCGCGTGCGTCTACACGGGCAAGGACACCGCCGCCTCGACTGTCAGCGCACTTCCTCGTCAAATGAGCCGCGTTAGCGCGTCAGGAAGTGACACCGCACCGGCGTACAGCGCCTTGCCGACGATAACGCCCTCGAGGTTCGGCGCTGAGTCCAGGCGCAAGCGCTTCAGCGCGTCCAGGTCCGCAATACTCGCAACGCCGCCGGATGCGATGACCGGCAGCTCCGGCACCGCTGCCGCGACCTGCGCGAGCGACACGACGTTAACTCCCGTCAGCATACCGTCGCGCGCAATGTCGGTAAAGATGAACCGCCGCGCGCCGAGTCGCGCCATCCGCGCGACGAACGCAGTCGCCTGCTCGCCGATTGACTCCACCCAGCCCTGGATCGCGACGAATCCGTCCTTTGCGTCCACTCCCACGGCGACTTTTTCACCATAAGCGGTGAAAAGACCTTCCGCGAGCGCGGGATCGGTCGCGACGGCGGTGCCGACGACCACGCGCGCGACGCCGACATTTAATAGCCGCTCCACGATCTCCGCGCTGCGCGCGCCGCCGCCGAACTGCACCGGGACGCCCACCTGCCGCACGACCTCGCGCACGACCTCGAGATTGGCGGTGTTCGGCAGCCCCGTGCGCGCGCCGTCGAGATCGACAACGTGCAGCCACGCAGCGCCCTCCGCCTTCCAGCGGCGCGCCACCTGGAGCGGATCCTCCGAGTAGGTAGTGACCTGCGCGAAATCGCCCTGGCTGAGCCGGACGCACTTGCCGCCTTTCAGGTCGATAGCGGGATAGAGAATCATGAGGCGGCTCTCCCCAACTCGAAATTACATTACGGCTTCCAGTCGAGGAAGTTTCGGAGAATGCGCTGGCCGACGGCGCCGCTCTTCTCCGGGTGGAACTGCGTGGCGGCGACGTTCTCCCGCTCGACCGCGGCGCAAAACACCTCGCCGTAATCGCTGACGGCCGCTATGACGGACGGATCGGAGGGAACGGGGTAGTAGGAGTGGACGAAATAGACCCGCGCCTGGTGCTCGACGTCGCGGAACAGGTTGGTCCGGCGCGGGAACTCCAGGGCGTTCCAGCCGATGTGCGGGACTTTCAGGTTAGCTGGTAGCTGGCAGCTGGTTTGTGGCTTGTGGCTTGTGGCTTGTGGCTTGTGGCTTGTGATGGTTTCCGACTGCCGAATGCCGATTGTCGACTGCCCAGCGTTTCCCGGATGCCGATTGCTTGCTGCGTCCTGTTCAAAGAAGCGGACTACTTTGCCGGGGAGGATGGCGAGGCCGGGGGTCGTACCCATTTCGGTACTGGAATCGAAGAGCATCTGGAGGCCGACGCAGATTCCGAGGAACGGCTTGCCCTCGCCGATGGCCTCGAGGACGGCGTCGTTCAGGCCGCGCGCGTTGAGGTTCGACATGCAGGCGCAGAAGGCGCCGACGCCGGGAAGGACCACGCGCTCTGCGCGGCGGATTTCCTCTGGATCGCTCGTAATGACCGGCGAGCCGCCGGCATGCGCCAGAGCCCGCTCAACACTCCGCAGGTTCGCCATGCCGTAGTCGATGATCGCGATCATGCGAGGTGTCTTTCTAGCTGCGATCCCGCGGCAGGCCGGTACGGGCGCCCTGCGTTTCCCGGCGGTCGCGCGGGTCGGTTCAGCGCGATTCGGACGGCTCGATCGCCGGTCCAGCGGCGCTCTTGTTCCTGGAGCGGTGCGCCTTCAGCTTGCCCAGCCGCGCCTCCGGGAACGGGCCCGCCTCGACCGGCGGCGCCTCAATCTTGCCCTGCAGTGTCGTCAGCGTGCTCGCAACCTGCCGCTCATTCGCGCTCGTGGTGATCATCGCCCAGCGCAGCCCGCCGATCATCGCGGCGGCGCCGATCAGGGCGAAGCCCGCGCGCGCGTACAGGCCGCGCGTCGGCCGAGATGAGGCGGGCCTTGTCGAGGCCGGCCGCCGCGCCAAATCGTGACTCTCTATCTTCATTACGGCTCTCTCCTGGTGTTGATTTCGAGTTCACCGGGAGGGCGGTAGCTAGTTGCTGGTTCCTGGTTCCTGGCTGATGCAGTCGCTAACAACCATGAACCAGCAGCCAGGAACTACAGGATTCCCTTCGTCGAGGGGATGCCTTTCACTTTTGGGTCTTGCGCCACGGCCTGGGCGGCGGCGCGGCCGAAGGCTTTGAAGGCGGCTTCGACGACGTGATGCGTATTCGACCCGGCCCATTGCCGGATGTGGACCGTCCAGCCGGCGTTCACGGCTACCGCGCGGAAAAACTCCGGCGCGAGCTCGGTGGTGAAATCGCCCAAGACAGGCGTCGCCAGCTCCAGGTCGCAGACCAGGAACCCGCGACCGCTGACGTCGATCGCGCAGAAGACGAGCGCCTCGTCCATCGGCACGGCGACGTTGCCAACGCGCGCGATGCCTGCGCGGTCGCCCAGCGCCTCCGAAAACGCCTTGCCCAGCGCGATACCGACGTCCTCCACGGTGTGATGGTCGTCCACGTGCAGATCGCCGGCGGCCTCGACAGCGAGATCGAAGTGGCCATGTTTCGCGATATGCGTGAGCATGTGGTCGAAGAAACCGACGCCCGTTGCAATCGCGCCCGTGCCGTCGCCGTCCAGACAGAGCTTCAGCTTGATAGCGGTTTCGCTGGTCTTCCGATCGATCGCCGCCGTGCGCATTCTGCCGTCCATTCTCTTATTGTAGCCCGTTTGCGCCGAAAGCGTAGATCGGCGGACTGGATTCTGCTGGTATTGTTGCCGGCGACCCGTTTGGCGGCAGCGAGTTGTGTTGCCAGGTCTGTCGCGTAGATCGCCTTTGCCACATGTCGTCACGTGTTGTCGCGTTAGTCGCGTTGGTCGCGTGTTGAAAACACGCGACTCCTAAAGGCAACCGTCCTACGGACGGGGACCTTCGTCCGCAAGGACGGTTGTTCTTTCGAGTCGGGGACTATCAGTCTCCGACGCTGCGGCGTGCGATGACCGCTTCGGCGTGCGCGTCGAAGCCCTCGGCGCGGGCGAACGTGGTCAGCGAGTCGGCCACGCCCGCGAGCGCGCCGGCCGTGTAGTAGATGAAGCTGCTCTTCTTGAGGAACGTATCGACGTGAAGTGGCGAGGCGAAGCGGGCCGTGCCGCTCGTCGGGAGGGTGTGGCTCGGACCTGCCAGGTAGTCGCCCAGGGTCTGCGGCGTATAGTCGCCCATCAGGATCGCTCCGGCGTTGCGGATGTGGCCGAGCGCCGCGAACGGGTCGCGCACCATGAGCGCGAGATGCTCGGGGGCGCAGATGTTCGCCAGCTCGTACGCCTGGAAGAGCGATTCGGCGATCAGGATCGCGCTGTTGCGGGCGAGCGACTCCCGCAGGATTTCGCGCCGCGGCAGAACGGCGAGCTGCCGATCGATTTCGCGCGCGACCTCGGCTGCGATCCGCTCGGAGGGCGTGATCAGGAAGGCCGCGGCCTCCGCGTCGTGCTCCGCCTGAGTCAGCATGTCCAGCGCTGCGTAGGTCGGGTTCGCGCCATCGTCCGCGATCACGCAGACCTCACTCGGCCCCGCGAGCATGTCGATATCGACGACGCCCCAGAGCAGCTTCTTGGCGACGTTCACGTAGACGTTACCCGGTCCGACGACCTTGTCGACGGCCGGAATCGTGCCGGTCCCGTAGGCGAGCGCCGTGATCGCCTGCGCGCCTCCCACCGAAAAGACGCGGCTCACGCCCGCCATGCGCGCCGCGAACAGGACCAGCGGCGGGACGCGGCCGTCCCGGCCGGCGGGAGTGCACAGTACGATCTCACCGACGCCGGCAACACGGGCCGGGATCACCGTCATCAGCACCGTGCTCGGATACGCGGCCGTGCCGCCCGGCGAATAGACGCCAACCTGGTCGAGCGGGCGGACGATCTGGCCGGTGATCCGGTCCGGCTGGGGGTCGAGCCAGCTATTGCGCTTCTGCCGCTCGTGGAACGCGGCGATGTTCGCCGCGGCCTCGACCACGGCGAACCGCTGCTCCTGCGGCAGCTCCGCCTCGGCGTCGCGCCACTCGGTGGGCGGCACCTCCAGCCGGTCCAGATCCGGACAGTCGAACTTCCGGGAGAGCTCGAGCAGCGCCGCGTCGCCGCGCTCACGCACGTCATGGATGATTTCGCGGACGATCGCCTCGACCGGCGGATTGTCCTGGAGATTTGTACGCCGGAGCGCATCGGCCGCTTCGGTAAAGCCCTTCTCGGATACCGAGATCGTTCGGATTTTGGAATTCGGATTTTGGATTTTGGATTACCCCAGTATGCGATCGCGAAGGCGACGGACGGCCCGCTCCGCGTTTCGGAGCGGCATCAGGATTTGGCGCCGCTTGTGGAACCTCGCGACGTCGCGGTCGGTTACATTCACGCTGCGACGGCGCGTGATCATTGAGTAGAGCGCGTGACCGGACATGTCCGCCTCGACGAAGGCTTCCGGCTTGCGCGCTTTCAGGAACACGCCCGGGCTGAGCGGATCCGCGGCGAGGTCCAGCAGCTCGAAATCGGCGAAGAGCGCTCGCATGTCGTCCAGCTCGTACCGCCAGAAATCGTACGGATAGGCGTGATAGCCGAAACCGAACGAGCGGGTGGTGACGACCAGGAGGCCACGCGGTTTGACCGCGTCCTTCAGGTTGTGAAGGGCGGCGCGCCAGTCGAACACGTGCTCCAGCATCTCCGTCGTGAGCACCACGTCGAACCGGTCGCGGCCGTACCGTTCGACCAGCTCCTCCGCGGCGCACACGTCGTCCACGCCCGGCCCCTCCTGCATATCGACGCCAAGATAGGCAGCCGGCCCGTGTCGGGTCACGAGCGCGCGGGCGGAACCGTTCACGTCCAGCGCGCCGACTTCCAGCACGTCGAGGCCCTTTACGTCCTCGGGCGTGAGCGATGCTGCTACAAAGTCAAGACAGGACCCCGTACACATCTTCAGAGTGCGTCCTGCGGGTCTGGCTCGCACTGGATCGTCTGCGGCGTCCAGGTCGGGCCGGCGCAGCGCGGGCCTTCGTCCGTCCAGTCCAGCCGATCGATGCACATCCGGCGGGCGGTGCGGAGCGGATCCCAGGCGTGATAGACCAGGAAATCGGTGCGGTTATCCGGCCCGATGGCGATCGAGTTGTGGCCGGGACCGAGAACCCTGTCCGGCACGGTGCGCAGCACGCGCGGCCCCGTCGATACGCTGCCATCCTCCCAGGGACCGAGCGGATGGTCCGCCACGCAGTAGTCCACGCCGTAACGGTCGCTGTCCCAGCGGCCCCCGCTGTAGAAGCAGTAGTAGCGGCCGTTCCGCTTCACCACGGACGGTCCTTCCAGCGTATGCCAGTCCCAGACCTCGCCATACATCGGGCGGTTCGCCTCGAACCGCTGCCAGTCGTTCATCGCCCGCGCGACCGTTCGAGGCTCGCCCTCCACGGTGAACATGTCCGTCATCCGGTCGACGACGAGCGCTGTCCCCGCGCGGTATTCCCCGTCGATGTCCAGGAAGTCGCGCGCATAGAACAGGTACCAGGCCCCGTCCTCATCGCGGAACGGGTGCGCGTCGATCGTAAACGGAAACCGCTCCCGATTCACGAGGCGGCGGCCCGAATCGGCGTAGGGGCCCATCGGATGATTGGCCGTCGCGACGCGCAGTTGGTGGTTCTTGTCTGCGACGCCGGCGGAGTAGTAGAGATAGAAAGTTCCGTCGTCGTAGGCGACTTCCGGCGCCCAGAACGTCGTGCCCAACTCAGAGTTGGGCGGATCGAGCGCCCCGCCGACGTGATGCCAACGCACGAAATCGCTCGATCGGAGAAGCGGGAAAATCCGAAAACCGCCGAGCATGTCGGACGCGGCCTCCTTCGCGTCCGCGACCTCGCCGTGCGCCTCCGCCGGGCCAGTTCCGACGGCATAGTACTCGCCGGCATGCCGCCAGACGAAGGGATCGGCCATATAGCTCGGATAGACGGGGTTGGAATAGGTCAGCGTAACGGTCGGACTGGACATCGTGGTTCGCTCCTGGCGACAGCTCGACGGGCACGGCCTTATGATACCTGATGTCGTACCTAACCCCCCGGCCCCCTTCCCTGATTCGTTCGCTCCGCTCACAGGGAAGGGGGAGAATCAAAAGCCCACTGTCCGCCCCGGAGAGGGGGGATGGGGCTGAGGTTTCCCCTTCCCGCTTACGGGAGGAGGTTGGGGGCAGGGAGGAACCTGGCGGGCGGGCGAAGAACTCCCCGCAATCCTCGTCCGAAAGCGGAGACCGCCGTGCCTGAGCTGCCCGACATACTCGCCTACACCAAAGCCCTCTCGCCCCGTGTCGTCGGGCGCCGGCTGGAGCGAATCCGGCTGGCCTCGCCGTTCCTGCTGCGCACGGCGGAGCCGCCGATCGCGGAGGCGCGGGGGCGGCGCGTCGAGGCCATCCGGCGCATTGGAAAGCGGATCGTCCTCGGGCTGGACGACGACCTGTTCCTCGTGTTTCACCTTATGATCTCTGGCCGGTTCCAGTGGAAGCCGCAAGGGGCGCCGAAGCTCGGCGGCAAGGTCAACCTCGCGGCGTTCGACTTCGAAGGCGGCGCTTCGCTGCTCATGACGGAGGCCTCAACAAAGAAACGCGCCTCGCTGCACCTGGTGCGCGGCGAAGCTGCGCTGCGGCAGTTCGATCGTGGCGGGCTGGAGGTGCTGGACGCGACGACGGAGGCGTTCGACGCGGCGCTGCGGTCCGAGAACCACACGCTGAAACGGGCGCTGACCGATCCGCGGCTCTTCTCCGGGATCGGCAACGCCTTCTCGGATGAGATACTGCACCGCGCCCAGCTCTCGCCGGGCAAGCTGACTCAAAAGCTGCCAACGGACGAGGCCGCGCGGCTCTTCGACGCGACCCGCGCGGTGCTGACCGAGTGGATCGACCGGCTGGACCCGGGCGCGGACGGCCCATTCCCGGAGAAAGTGACCGCGTTCCGCCCGGAGATGGCCGTGCATGGCAAGTACAACCAGCCGTGCCCGGTCTGCGGCTCGCCCGTGCAGCGGATCGTGTATGCGGACAACGAGTCGAACTACTGCGCGACCTGCCAGACCGGCGGGCGGCTCCTGGCGGACAGAAGCATGTCGCGCCTGCTGAAATCCGACTGGCCGCGCACCCTGGAGGAGCTGGAGGAGAGCCGGGCGTCGAGAATGCGTGGCGACGTCCCGGCGTAGCCGCGGCACTTCCAAGACCGGGCCGCAGGCGATGGGCAGGAGAGCGGACTTCCGCGCCGGCAGGCGCATCGACGCGCCGGGAGAGCGCTGCGCGGCAGGCTGGAGACGCAGGCGCGGGCGCCGTGGCGCGCGAGCCGACCGGAATGGGACGCGACTTCACCGCACAGCGATGAACAGCTCGGTCTC
>DATGJU010000227.1:0-4995 GCA_035295045.1 Chthonomonadaceae bacterium | reverse complement strand
CTGACAGGCGCTCTCGCCGCGCTAGGATACTCCGGACCCCAGGGCGAGGCGCCGGCGGCCGAGCCGGAGCCGGAGACTGCGCCGGAGGAGATGGCCGGGCGCCGCCGCGACGCGCTCAATGCCCTGGCCCGCGGCGAGATTTCCGCGGACGATGCGGCGCGCGTCCTCCGCGAGCTGACGTAACAGGCACGGTTTTCGGAGGAAGGACACAATGGACGAGAACGTAATGCGGGTGCTGCAGATGCTGCAGGACGGTAAGATTTCGGCACAGGAGGCGGAGACGCTGATCGCCGCGCTGCGGGGCGAAAAGGCCGCGCCGGAGCAAAAGAAGGAGCCGGAGCAGGACGAGGCGGACAAGAACGGCTTCTTCTTCGGCTTCGACACGAGCAAGGTGAAGGGAATCGACCTGGACGACCTGGGCGAGCGGATTTCTCGCGCGGTGGCCAAGGTGCAGCCCGAGAAGATCCTGCGGCGCGTGCAGACGCAGATACGCACCGCGAGCCGGTCCGGCGCAAGCTGGAGCGCTTCGGTAACGGCGCGCGTGCGGACCTGGACGGACGGCGAGGATGTGCGGCCGACGCGGCCCGCCGATAGCATCGAGCAGATCGACGAGCACGTCCAGGAGACGCATCTGGACGGCGGCGCGCTCGTGATGGTGGAGAACCCCCTTGGCGACGTGATAGTCACAGCCGGTGACTCGGATACGGCGGTCATTACCGCCAAGAAGCACGTCTGGGGACAGAATGCCGAGCTTCTCAAAGAGAACGTGGATCAGGTCGAGATCGCGGTCCACGGAACCGACAGCAGGCTCGACATCAAGGTGAGCGCACCGGACCTGTATCGCGCCGGCACCGTGGACCTCGAACTACGAGTGCCCGCATCCGTCCAGGCGCGCGTCAGCACGCGCTTTGGCCGCTGCGAAATCCGCGGCGTCGAGGGCCGCGCGGAAGCCGTCTCGACGGCCGGCGAGGTGATCCTTCAGGAGCTGGGCGCGGACGCGCGCTGCGAATCGGCGTCCGGCAAGATCTCGGTCAGCACAGTAGCGGGCGCGGCGACGATCGCGTCGCAGAGCGGCGATATCGAGGTCCGCGGCGTGCTTCGCGGCCTCTCCGCCAACAGCGCCAGCGGCGACGTGACAGCCGAGGACATCGAGGGCGGGCGCGTGGAGTGCAAGTCCGTGTCCGGCGACGTGCGCGCATCGCGCCTCGGTCTCGAGAACCCGCTGGACATCACTGTCGAATCGATCAGCGGCGCGGTGAACGTGACGGAGGCGAGCGGCAACATCGGCCTGAAGGCTGTATCCGGCGACGTGGAGGCGGAGCAGCTCGTGGCAACGCGGCTGCAGGCGCAGACGGTCAGCGGCGACGTCAAGGTCGGCATGAAGGAGGCGTTCCACGGCGCGATGCAGCTCAATACGGTATCGGGCGACGTGACCCTGAAGCTCCCCGAAGGCACGAACGCGCGCGTATCTCTCGCATCGACGTCCGGCGAGCTCCATTGCGAGCACGAGGCGAGCGACGTTACCTCATGCGAAACGCTCTGGACGGGACAGATCGGCACCGGAGCGGGTACGATCAATGTGCAGACCATTTCGGGCGACGTGCGCATCCAGCGGGCGTGAGGCCACAGCCATGAATGAGACTGAGAGAGACCGCATTCTGCGCATGGTCGCGGAAGGCACGCTCCGACCGCACGAGGCGGCGCACCTGCTCGCCGCGCTGGCCGACCAGCCGGCCGCCAGCAAGAAGAAGAAAGAGGGCGAGAAGGCCTCCAGCTCGACTATGGAGGTGGAGATGGAGCGCCCGGACGGCTCGCACTACACTGTCAAGGTTCCGCCGTCGCTCGTCCCGATGCTATGGGAGATCACCAAGGCGAGCGTCCGAGAGTCGGCGCGGTCGGCCGCGCGCGACACGTGGGACGGTATGAAGGCGATAGTTCGTAAGAAGAGCCGGCAGGTACGTGACGGTGTCAGAGACCGGATTGCTGGCTCGAAGGGTCCGGCAGGTCCGCCGCAGCCGGCCATTCCGCCCGCCGAGCGGCAGGCCACGGCGGCTCGGCGGCAGATCCTGGAGCTGGTTCAGTCGGGCACGATCACCGCGGACGACGCCGGCCGCCTGATCAAGCAGATCGACGCGCACGCGGCCTACCAGATGCGAGGGACCGTAGCGCAATGAGCGGCTGCGCAGCGCATCGATGGTGAATCTGAAGCGACGCGTGAACGGTGGGGCGCAGGTGCACTCTCCAGCGGACGCGCCGCGGCAGATCGGCCGCCGCGCCCTGCTCAAGCGAGTGGCCGCGGGGCTCGCCTCAGCCGCGGCTATCGACGCCTTCGGTATCGAACCGCGGATGCTGCAGCTCGTCCGGCGCGAAGTGCCGATCGCGGGACTGCATCCGGCCTTCGATGGCTATCGCATCGCGCTGCTCTCCGACATGCACTATCCTCGCTGGATCAGTCCGGAGCTTCTTCGCCACTCGATCCGCGTCGCGAAGAGCGTGCAGCCGGATTTGATGGCGTTCTGCGGCGACCTGTTCGACATCCGCGGCATGAGGCGTCTGCCCAGCGTCGCCGGCCTCTACGACGAGTCGGCGGCGCGGGACGGCGTTATCGGCGTGTTCGGGAACCACGATTACGGCCTGCCGATAGAGTCCGTTCGCCGCGAAGTGATGGAGTCCACCCCCATTTGCCTCGTGGAGAACACTCACTTCATGCTGGATAGGGGCGGCGGCGCGCTGGCGATCGGCGGTGTGGGCGACCTGTGGGAGGGCGTCGTCAATCCGCACGTGGCGTTCGAAGGCGTTCCACCGGACGTGCCGAGGATCATGCTGTCACACAATCCCGACGTTGCGGAGGAGACCTCGCGGCGGGTGCGGGTAGACTTGCAGTTATCGGGCCATATGCACGGCGGTCAGTTGCGCCTGCCGTTCGGGCCGGCGCTTCGGCTGCCGAGCAGGTACGGCAGCAAGTTCTCGCAGGGGCTGGTTCAGGGCTGGAGCCATCGCGTTTACATAACGCGCGGGCTGTGTACGGTGGGCTGGATGCGGTTTGCCTGCCCGCCCGAGGTGACCTGCATCGTGCTGCGGTCGGCGTAGGATGAGCATATGAAGCAGTCAGACATCGAAGCGGCCCGCGCGGTCGCTTTTCGCTATTTGGGCTATTCGGCTCGGTCCGCGGCGGAGATTCGGTCGCGGCTCGCGCGCAACGAGTTCGCGGATGAGATGATATCGCAGGTGGTCGAGGAGCTGCGAACGGCGGGGTATCTCGATGACGCGGAGTTCGCGCGCCACTGGGTGCAGGATCGCGCGGACCGCAAGCGGTACGGCCGCACGCGGCTGGCAGCCGAGCTCAACCGGAAGGGGGTCGACCGGGACGCCGCGGACGAGGCGCTGGGTGCGATCGGCGCGGACGATGAGGCGCGGCGCGCGATGGAAGCCGCCGGACCGCGATGGGCGCGAATCGACCCCGCTTCGCTCGATGCGGCCGGCCTGCAAAAGGAGAAAGCGAGGATCGCCGCGTTCCTGACCCGGCGAGGATTCGGGTGGGACACAATAAAGAAGGTATTGGCCGCGCTGGTGGAGAATAGTGGTTGAGTATCCAGTTGTCTGCGGCGGCGGCTTTTGCAGCGGCGGCGCACCCAACATGTCAGTCCCCGGCCGGCGGCCTAAGGTCGTCCAGCGGGAGCTGCGGTCCGATCAAGCCCTTTCTCCTCGCCCCCGCGAGCGAACCGGTGTGACCGTTGCCCCGTACCGCCGTCGTGCCGTGTCCTCGCTCAACCTCGGATAGAGGCGCGTTATTCGCCATTACTTCTATCTGGAGGTGAGGGATTTGTCACCGTTAGTCGTCGCCATCTATGCAGTTGCCGCGCTGGTCGTGGTGTTCGGCGGCTTTGCATTCGAACACTTTGTCTTGATTCGCCCGCTCGAAGCGCGGGAAAAAGCCCGGGTTGAAGAACTGGTTCGCGAACGATTGGTAGAGGCCGACCGCATGAAGGAGGCGGCCCAGCAGAGCATCGAGTCCGCGCGGAAGCAGGCGCAGCTAGAGACGAAAGAGGCCGAGCTGCAGCTTCGCTCCGAGGTTGAGAACGAACACCGGGAGAAACGAGCCGAGATTCAGAGGTTAGAGCGAAGACTGGCACAAAAGGAAGAGACGCTGGAACGGCGCGTCGACCTGTTGGAGAGCCGCGAGAGCCAACTCCACGAACGGGACGCAGCGGTAGCCGCGGCGAGGCAGGAGGCGGATGCCCTGCTTCAGCAGCAACGAGACGTACTGCAGAGGCTTGCCGGGCTCTCGCGCGAAGAGGCGAGAGCGCTATTCTTGAAGACGGTCGAGGACGAGAGCCGGCACGACGCGGCCAAACTTATGCGCGAAATCGAGGACGCCGCGCGCAGAGACGGCGAGCGGCGAGCGCGGCGCATTGTAAGCGACGTGATACAGCGCTGCTCGGTGGACCAGACTTCCGAGACGACCGTCTCGGTCGTCCCGCTGCCGAACGACGAGATGAAGGGCCGCATCATCGGCCGCGAGGGGCGCAACATCCGCGCCTTCGAGACGATGACCGGCGTCGATCTGATCATCGACGACACACCGGAAGCGGTCGTCCTGTCCGGGTTCGACCCCGTGCGCCGCGAAATCGCTCGGATTGCGCTCACTAACTTGATTATCGACGGGCGGATCCACCCCGGCCGCATTGAGGAGATCATCGCCAAGGCGCAGGCCGAGGTGGATGGCCGCATCCGAGAGGCCGGGGAGCGCGCCGTGCTGGAGACCGGGTTGACCGGTCTCGCGCCTGAAATCGTCTATCTGCTCGGCAAGATGAAGTACCGCACGTCGTACGGCCAGAACGTGCTGAACCACTCGATCGAGGTGTCGCACCTCGCGGCGATGATTGCCGCGGAGCTGGGGGCGGACGTCGCCGTGGCACGCAGAGCCGGCCTGCTGCACGATCTGGGCAAGGCGATCGACTTCGAGCTGGAGGGCCGGCCGCACGCCCTGCTCAC